>CAZBKS010000311.1:0-3590 GCA_964492475.1 uncultured Syntrophomonas sp.
TATTTGTCATCAAGACCCCGAAATCTGTTATTTACAATGTGCTTGATACAAAAAAAATTTATAAATTGGCTGATTACCCTATAAACGAGGAATTTGATGAAAACCTGATTAACATTATTGCAATGGGGGTGTTACTGCCGGTTAAAGGTTACGATTTGTTAATAAAGGCAGCATCACTGTTAAAGAAAGACGGTCTGAAATTTAAGATTCGGATACTGGGAAATGGTTTCCTTGAACAAGAATTATTGTTGCTTATTAAAAATCTTGAACTGGAAGATGTTATTGAACTGAAAGGGTTTCATATAAATCCGTATCCGTTTTTAAAACAATCTGACGTTTTTGTTATGACCTCTCTTTCTGAAGGACTTCCGACGGCCCTGGGAGAGGCTATGATTCTTGGCTTGCCTGTTGTTGTTACTGATTGCAGCGGATGCAGGGAGCTTGTTGATGAGGGTCAATATGGAGTGATGGCAGATAAGACAGCAGAAGGGATATATAGCGGTTTGAAAACTTTGATTAATAACTCCGAATTGAGAAGTTTTTATGGGCGAAAGTCACGCGAAAGGGCGGAAATATTTGATGATGAGGTAATTCTCGAAAAAGTATATTCAATTATTGACTATTAATGTCAGTTTAGTATGAAAGTATTGCAGATAAATACAACTTTGAGTGCATCTGCACCGGGTAGAATTGCAGAGGAGATCGGGCAGGTGCTGATTTCCAGAGGACATAGCAGCTATTTCGGGTACGGCCGGAAAGTAAGGGAAAGTGCATCAGAAACAATCAGGATAGGTAGTTTTCTCGATCAGACAATGCATGGAATTAAAACCCGTCTGTTAGACCGTCATGGATTTGGGAGCCGTCAGGCAACAATGCGGTTTGTCAACCAGGTTGAAAGGATTAATCCTGATATTATTCACCTTCATAATATTCATGGTTACTTTTTGAATATTCGGGTGTTATTTGATTTTTTAAAGAGTTCCGGAAAGCCTGTAGTATGGACATTACATGATTGCTGGCCGTTTACAGGGCATTGCAGCCATTTTGATTTTGTTGGTTGTAACAAATGGAAAGATCAGTGCTTTGAATGTCCCAATAAAGATTCTTACCCGCGAAGTATTTGGTTAGATAATTCAAGGCAAAATTATAATGAGAAGAAGAAATTGTTTTCCGGGCTTGATAACCTTGTATTGGTAACTCCTTCAGTATGGTTGTCAGATATACTGAAAGAATCCTTCCTGGCCGGATATAATGTTTCTGTTATTAATAATGGAATTGATCTGAAGATATTTCAAATCAATAATGGCCTGATGCAAACTCAGGGCTTTGGCGTTGAAGAGGATGACATTTTGATTTTAGGTGTAGCAAATATCTGGGGTAAGCATAAAGGACTGGACGATTTCCTTAAATTAAGTAAAACGCTTGAAGCAAAGGAAAAAATCCTGCTGATAGGATTGAGTAAAAAACAGCGAAGGCATCTGCCATCAAATATTATTGGTTTATCAAGGACGGAAAATCAGAAGGAACTGGCCATGCTTTATTCAAGGGCCAATGTTTTCGTTAATCCAACATATGTGGATAATTTTCCGACAACAAATCTGGAGGCATTGGCTTGTGGTACCCCAGTAGTTACCTATAAAACAGGTGGAAGCCCTGAAGCATTGGATGAACATACCGGGCGAATAGTTGAAAAAGGGAGTATTACAGAATTAAAAGCGGCTTTGAGGTCGGTTATAGAAGCAGGGAAAGATTTATTTTCAACCCAGTGCCGGAAAAGAGCTGAATTATTATATAACAAGTATGACCGGTTCGGTGACTATATTAACTTGTACAAACAAATCCTTGAAAAAAAATAGTATCCCGGTTTCCCATGGCCTTGAATCATTATTTTTAATAAGAAGTGCGGTTTAGAAATTTTCTTGTAAGTCTGTTTCAGAATTTTCCGGGTTGGAATACTTCCCGGAAGATTGTAGTGATTGAGTCGGATGATTGGGGGAGCATCAGGATGCCTTCAAGATCTGTGTATGATCATCTGCTTGCAAAAGGCTATAAAGTTGATTCAGATCCTTTCCTGAAATATGATTCACTGGCGGGAGAAAGCGATTTGTCAAATTTGTTTGAGGTCCTGGTTTCTTATAAGGATAAAAACGGATCTCCTCCGGTAATAACCGCAAATACGATTGTTTGTAATCCTGATTTTGCAGCTATTGAAAAATCCGGCTTTCAGGAATATAGATATGAGCCGTTTACTGAAACCCTGAAACGCTATCCGGCACATGCAGGGAGTTTTGAATTATGGAAAAGCGGTATGAGCTCCGGGATATTTTACCCGCAGTTTCATGGGCGTGAACATATCAATGTTTCAAAATGGATGATGGCATTACGAGGTGATGTTGATATGGTCCGCGAAGCTTTCCGCCATGGCATGATCAGCATCAGTTCTGAGCCATCCGGAATGAAATTCGGCTATTTGGAGGCATATGACAGTTTTTCTGAGGAAGAGGAGATGGAAAAACCCGGGATAATTCATGACGGGATAAGAATTTTTGAAAGTATATTTGGTTATTCATCCCGTTCATTTATTCCATGCTGTTTTATCTGGGATAACACTATTGAGAAGGCAGTTAATGACAAAGGAATTAAATATATTCAGGGAATAGCAAGGCAACTGGAACCATTCTGTAAAGATGGAAAGCACAATTTTAATAAAAGATTCCATTTTACAGGTCAGAAGAATGGATTGAATCAACTTTACCTGGTAAGAAATGCATATTTCGAGCCAAGCCTGAGCGGTAATCCGGATGAGACCTCTTATTGTCTGAAGAGGATGGAGGTTGCCTTTAAAATGAAAAAGCCTGCAATTATCAGTGCGCACAGACTCAATTTTATTGGAACAATTGATCAAAAGAATCGTGACAATAACCTGCGTCAGTTTAACAGGTTGTTAAAAGAGATCACCCAACGCTGGCCTGAAGTAGAATTTTTTACCAGCGACCTGTTGGGCGAGTTGATGATGAAAGGTCAGGAGAAATTTTATTAGTAATAAACCGGGTTGGACATTTGCATTACATGCATGTTTAATGCTTTTCAGGTAGTATTTATAGGATGAGGATTCTCTTTTCAGAGGTGCGCATAAGGCCTTTTATTGTCGGCATTTTGAAACATTCTGACTTGATTGCAAAATTAATGCCTGTCTCAGCCGGGGCTACTTCAAACAGCAGATATTGTTATGCTGTTTGGTTCAGACACTTAAATTATTTAGCGAAGCAAAATGGGGGGAAAGTCCCGGAGGTTGTTGCGGAACTCGGTCCCGGAGACTCAATTGGTGTTGGGCTGGCTGCATTGTTATCCGGGTCTGAAACTTATTTCGCGATGGATGAGATCAATTATTGGAATAAGGAGAGAAATATCAGGGTTTTTCATGAACTGCTAACAATGTTCAGAAATAAGGAAATGATCCCCGATAAAAAGGAGTTTCCATTGCTTTTCCCTGAAATATCGGATTATGGTTTCCCTTTTCAAATGCTTACTCCGGAATTACTGGAGGAGTCACTTTCTGAAAACCGGGTAAGAAAAATCTGTGAAGAAAT
>CAZBKS010000312.1:0-3584 GCA_964492475.1 uncultured Syntrophomonas sp.
ACAAAAAAAACAAAAAAACATATGAGTGCGCTATTGACAGTGACCGGTGCTTTAAATATACTCTATAGATAACCATATAAATTAAGGGCTGTGACAGGAACTGACATATGGAATCACTTGATAACAGAGAACCGGAAGTGCTGAGATCCGGGATCAATATTTCATATGGTGCTCATCCTCGAGCCGCTATCTGAAAGGCAATCCAGCCTAGTAGGTGCTGCCGGACGAAAAAAGTCCGTTAAAAAGTAAGCATATGGTATTTATGTGCATCATAAGAGGTTGTGTTTTTTTACACGACAACCAGGGTGGTACCGCGGGATATCCCTCTCGTCCCTGAAATTGGGCGAGAGGGTATTTTTATACATTTTTTTCGGCAATAATCAGTAAAATTTACATTTAATATAAAAAAGTGTAACATATGACACTTAAAATTTATATTGATGGTGAGTATTCGGATAAGAGTAATGTGAAGGTGTCCAACGGCGGCCTGTATAGCTGATTCTATTCCATTGTATCCGGATGAGCTGTCCCAAAAGGGATAGGAAGTTTTTAATGTTCCAACCAGGGAAATAGTTTAAGAACCCTGCGCGGTTATTTTTATTAAATATTTAATGTTATTCTATGTTATATGAAAGGAGATAAAACCATTGAAAAGCGATATTGCAAAGAAGGGATTGGAAAAAGCTCCTCATCGTTCATTATTCAAGGCCCTGGGTTTGACTGACGAAGAAATATCCAGGCCGTTAATTGGAGTAGTAAACTCAAAAAATGATATTGTACCCGGGCATATTAACCTGGATAAAATTGCCGAGGCCGTCAAGACCGGAATAAGTATGGCCGGAGGAACTCCTATTGAGTTTCATACTATAGGGGTTTGTGATGGAATAGCCATGAATCATATCGGGATGAAATATTCTCTGGGTAGCCGCGAGTTAATAGCGGACTCGGTAGAAATCATGGCCACTGCCCATGCTTTTGACGGGCTGGTGTTTATTACCAACTGCGATAAGATTGTGCCGGGTATGCTTATGGCCGCCGCACGACTGAACCTGCCTTCCATATTTATCAGCGGCGGTCCCATGATGGCGGGAACTGTTAACGGAAGGAAGCTGAGCTTGAGCCAGGTATTCGAAGGTGTAGGAGCCGCATCTGCTGGACACATGAGCCCGGAAGAACTGGCCTACCTGGAGGAAAATGCCTGTCCGACCTGTGGATCATGCGCTGGTATGTTTACGGCTAATTCAATGAACTGCCTGACCGAGGCCCTGGGCATGGGGTTGCCTGGAAATGGTACCATACCTGCGGTATATTCAGAAAGAATTCGCTTGGCTAAAACGGCTGGCATGAAGATAATGGAACTCCTGGAAAAGGATATTCGTCCTCTGGATATCATGACTCAGGATGCGTTTGCCAATGCCATACATGTAGATATGGCCATTGGATGTTCTACCAATTCTGTTTTGCATCTGCTGGCTATTGCCAGTGAATGTGGAGTAAAGGTGGATTTAAACCTTTTCAACGAAATAAGTGCAGAAACACCCAATCTTTGCCGATTGAGTCCGGCGGGACCTCATCACATGGAAGATCTATACCGGGCGGGCGGAGTGCAGGCTATTTATAATGAAATTAATAAAAAGGGTCTGGTGAATCCGAACTGTATGACGGTTACGGCCAGGACGGTGGGAGATAATATTGCCAGCCGACCGGTGCTGGATCATGAAGTGATCAGGCCAGTCGATGATCCGTACAGCACCACCGGTGGACTGGCTATGCTGTTCGGCAACGTAGCCAGTGAAGGCGGGGTAGTAAAGAGGAGTGCAGTAGCAGCGGAAATGATGCAGCATGAAGGCCCGGCCAGGGTTTTCAATTCTGAAGAAGAAGCCGTTCAGGCAATACTGGCCAACCGTATTAATTCAGGCGATGTGATCGTAATACGTTATGAAGGTCCCCGGGGGGGACCGGGTATGCGGGAAATGCTCACTCCAACTTCTGCTATAGCTGGAATGGGACTGGACAAAGAAGTCGCTCTAATTACCGATGGACGTTTTTCGGGTGCTACCAGGGGAGCTTCCATTGGCCATGTTTCTCCTGAGGCAGCTGCCGGGGGGGTAATAGCCTTGGTAGAAGAGGGGGATATAATACGAATAGACATACCGGCCCTACGACTAGACCTATTGGTGGACGATAAGATACTAGAAGAGAGAAGAGCCAGATGGCAGGAGCCCGACGCAAATATTAAGACCGGTTACATGAAACGATATGCTCAAATGGTACAATCAGCGAGTACCGGAGCAATTTTCAAGAAATAATAAAACCCAGCCGGTTTGAATAGCGGGCCATGCCAGGCCCGCTTTTATGTTTTAATTATTCTGCCAGATTTAATGATCCGGGCCAACTCAGGATAAATATAATTTATCTGGGATAATATAAATTTACTTTTTATACAGTATTTACTTTTTATGAACTATTTTTAGCCGAAATAAATATGGAGGTGATCATGTGAAGTTGAAGGGAGCCGATATTTTACTGCAAA
The DNA here is from genome assembly GCA_964492475.1 of uncultured Syntrophomonas sp. Classification (GTDB taxonomy): domain Bacteria; phylum Bacillota; class Syntrophomonadia; order Syntrophomonadales; family Syntrophomonadaceae; genus JAAYJK01. The sequence goes on from CAZBKS010000312.1 coordinate 2,534, forward strand.
GTTTAAAACAGGAAGGTGTTGACACCATTTTCGGGTATCCTGGAGGAGCAGTATTGCCTGTTTATGATTCCATATATCATTCCGATATCCGTCACATTTTGGTTCGGCATGAACAGGGGGCAGCTCATGCAGCGGATGCTTATGCTAGAGTCACTGGTAAAACCGGAGTTTGTATTGCTACATCAGGGCCTGGTGCTACGAACCTGGTTACTGGTATAGCCACCGCATATATGGATTCGATTCCCATGGTTTGCTTTACCGGGCAGGTAGCAAGTCCGTTAATTGGTAAAGATGCCTTTCAAGAAGCTGACATAACCGGTATTACCATGCCTATTACCAAGCATAATTATGTTTTGGAAAGAACCGAAGATGTAGCCCGGATAGTGAAGGAAGCTTTTTATATTGCTTCAACCAACCGGCCGGGTCCGGTAGTGATAGATCTTCCCAAGGACCTCATGGAAAAAGAAATAGATTACGAACCGTATAATGCCGAAATAAATCTTCGCGGTTACCGGGTTATGAAAGGATGCAACTATGGCCAGGTAGTTTCCGCGGCAGAACTTATAAATAAATCGGAAAGACCGGTTATTTATGCTGGTGGCGGAGTAGTTTTATCTGATGCTGCTGAAGAGTTGAGAGAACTGGCCGAGAAGCGTAAAATACCTGTTACCACTACCCTCATGGGTATGAGTGCTTTCCCGGGTACCAACTACTTGTCCCTGGGCATGCTGGGAATGCACGGCACCCGGTATGCCAACTATGCCATCGGGGAATGTGATCTGTTGATTGCCATAGGGGTTCGTTTTGATGATCGGGTCACGGGTAAAATAGCAGAATTTGCACCACATGCCAGAATCATTCATATTGATATTGATGCCGCTGAAATCGGCATGAATGTTGATGTGCATATACCAATAGTAGGCCAAGTCAAGGAAGTATTACAGGCCATCAATTAGCGCCTAGAAGCAGTGGAGGAATTTGGTGAATGGCACCAGATTATTGACCGCTGGAAAGCCTAATATCCATTAAGGTATGGTGAATCGAGTGAGGG
>CAZBKS010000313.1:0-3582 GCA_964492475.1 uncultured Syntrophomonas sp.
GGCAAGGCAGTAGCCATGAGGCTCTTAACAACCCCGCACGGGATGCCCTATTCAAAAGTTGTAATTGTCGTAGACGAATTCGTAGACCCGTTTAACCTGCAACAAGTTATGTGGGCCTTAACCACCAGGGTTCGCCCAGCCAAAGATGTGGTTTTGATTCCCTGGGCGCCGGGTATGCCCCTGGACCCAGCATCAGAACCAGCTGGAATTCATACCAAGCTGATTATAGATGCAACAACGCCGTTTGGGCCTGATACATGGCGTGAAACTGAGCTTGTAGAAACGCCTGAAAAAGCTGAGCTCTGGGAAAAATATCTAAGGAATGCCGTAAGAGAAATGGGAGGGAGGAAATAAAATGATTTGTCCGCGCTGTGATTCCAATACGGTTGAACTAATGGTTAAAGCTCCCAAGGATAATGCCTGGGAAATATATATTTGTAAAACCTGTAATTTTGGGTGGAGATCAACCGAGAGCGATGCAATAACCGATCCTGCGAAATATGACAAAAGATTTAAAATTGATCCGGCCAAGATTCCTACGTTGGACATTATTCCACCCATACCCGAATTGAAAAAATAACCGGGGAAGTTTAAACACCCCCAGCAAAAATGGGGGTGTTGGCTCCCCAGCCAAGTACAGACTGCAGTTATGTAAGGATGGGACCAGGGGTGGTGGCAGGCGTTACGTTAGCATAACCAAGGGAGGCCATTTTAATGAAAATTATTGTTGGAATATCTGGAGCCAGCGGAGCGATTCTGGGTATTGAACTGCTCAAAGCACTTCGCGGGCATTCCCAATGTGAAAGTCACTTAATTGTATCAGAAGGGGCCAGGAAGACCCTGGCTGCTGAGACTAATATGCAATTAGAAGAAGTGTTTTCCCTGGCTGATTATAACTATAATGCAAAGAATATGGCTGCATCAATTTCCAGCGGGTCGTTTAAGACCGATGGTATGGTTATTGTTCCCTGTAGCATGAAGACACTGGCTGCGGTCGCTCATGGCTATGCAGACAATCTTTTGGTTAGAGCAGCGGATGTTTGTTTGAAAGAGAATCGCAAAGTGATTTTAGTTCCCAGGGAGACCCCTTTCAGTAAAATACATCTAAAAAACTTGTTAGAGGCATCCAATTGCGGATGCACAATTGTTCCGCCCGTATTAACATTTTACAATAATCCTAAAACCATACAGGATCAAGTAAACCATATTGTGGGGAAGATTTTAATGCAGTTGGGACTGGAGCATTCAACATTTTCACCTTGGAAAGGTGAGAGTGGGTAATATGACTTCAAAGGGAGATAAGTCTTTGCAGGAAATAAAAGTATTACGCGCTGAGCACGGTAGCAATCCTCTTCAAGTTGAAGCCCTGGCTGTGATTAGTGGCGGCGATGTTACGGTTATATTTGGCGGTGGAACCCATTATCACATAGGAGCTACAGCTTTAGCAGTTCCGCGACCTAGCCTGGCCGATCCCAATCAAATGTCGGCCTCGGCTTCGGTGATTTGCGTATCCGGGCACAAAGAAGATGAAATAGCCCGTCGGGCAGCGCTATTATTGACCTCGATATTGAATTGCATTGTGGTTGTAAGTGTTGGGCTACATGTTGATGAAGCTTCTGCAGATGATATTAAAATAATGCTGGACAACTTTGATAAGGTGTCTATAAAAATAGCCGAGGAATTAAAAGAATATTTTAAAGATGAAGAAAAGGGTTGCATCCCTGAGAAATAGTCTAAGCTGACCAGAAGTACAAATACTAGAGTAATAGTGAGGAGGGATAAATGTGAAGAAGGTATTTAAACCCACCGAGGAGACAAATGATATGGCCCAAAACTATCTGAATATGTTGGAGGAATTAGGGTATCCAGTTGTCAAGGATAATAGGCTGGATATGGAAGAATTCAATGATGAGTTGATGGAATGCGTATTATTTCAAGAAGAGTATGAAGATATGGCCCAAGTATACTTAAACGAACTTGAAAATATAGGCCTGCTTAAAGAAATAATAAACCACCTTACACTTGAAGAATTCAATGATGTGCTCATACAGATAATGCCGCAGGAAGAAGAAATAATAAACCGACTGAATTCAAAAAAGAAACCTCGGCCTATGTTTAGCGAGCAGCAGAAAGAGGTGTCATAGTGCAGGTTAAAATACAAATACTGGTTGAAAATACTGTGCCATTGTCAGACCTGGCTGGAGAACATGGATTTGCTGCCCTGATTGAAGTCGATGACACCAAAATATTGTTAGATGTGGGAAACAAGGGCACTATAATGGAAAACAGCCAACTGCTGGGAATAGATTTGAAAGAAATTGATGCCATAGTCTTAAGCCATGGTCATTATGACCATACCGGAGCTCTTCCAGCTTTGCTTACGGAAATTGGATCTAAAAAAATATATGCTCATTCCAATCTTTTTGAGCACCGGGTGGTTTTCGCAGGAGGTCAAATAATTGTTGAACCGGGTACTCCCTTTAGTCAGGAGCAATTGGAAGAAGCCGGGGGAACACTGATATTTACCGACGATTTCACTGAGATTTACCCTGGAGTCTATATAAGTGGAGAAATACCCCGAGCAAATGATTTTGAAGACGTAGGTGGTAATGGAACCTTCAAGGTTGAGAGGAATGGAGAGCTGGTGGATGACCTGCTTCCGGACGATATAGCTTTAATCATTGATCATCCAGACGGCCTGATTATAGTGAGCGGATGCGCTCACTCCGGAATGATAAATATTATGGATTATGCCATGTTTAAAACCGGACGCAGTAAGGTGCTGGCATTTATAGGAGGCACACATTTATTGGATGCTTCTGACAATCGTATTAACAAGACAATATTCTATCTAAAAGAGGAAAACAGGGTTGATAAATTGGTGGTTTGTCATTGTACCGGTTTTAGCGCCAGTGCCAAACTGTTTAACGCACTGGGCGGCCGGGTGATAAAGGGTGAAGTAGGTATGGAATTTTGTTTTTGATTAGGGCAAGGAAAGCTGGCAGGCAGTAATATTGCTGGTTAATATATATAAAACAAAAAATGGTTAGGTGATGATTGTATGCTGAAAAAGTTAGCGTTAGTAAAAGGCCAGGGCGGATATTTCGCTGGGAAAATGGGCATTATTGTTGCCATCCGCGATGAACAAATTAGTAGCGAAGAAAGAACCTGCTTATACAAGTTGCTGGTAGATGGACAAATTAGCGGGTGGCTGCCTAGAGAATGGATAAACATATTAGAAGATAATCCCAGCCAGGATGAAGCCATGTAAATTAGGAAGCTATTCAAGAGGAAGGCCCAGGAGTTGGTTTCGTCAGATAAATAAATACAACAGATTGCTAATAGATATTAATCTCCTCCTTCAAACACTGCCTTGATACCCGCATATCCAGTCCTGCTTTAGCTGCCGGGTATCAAGGTAATGAAGGTATCAAGCAATGGAAACATGGCTCAGTAGGTAAGGACCCTGTTTGCTTTTAAAGCTGCAGGACAATGATATTAGAAGTTGACTGCAGCATTAAATAATCCACTCTGTCTCAAGCAGTACAGTTTTTAAAAAAAAACAAGTAATCAGATTTACCC
>CAZBKS010000314.1:0-3555 GCA_964492475.1 uncultured Syntrophomonas sp.
CCCTATGCCCTGGCTCTGGTAATAACCGGTTTGATAATCGCCCCTTTTCATGTCCTGCCTCAAATTGAGCTGGAACCACATATTCTATTTACCGTATTTCTGCCCCCGCTTTTATTTGAATCGGCTATAAATATTCGCATACGGCTTTTGAAAGAAAATGCTCTGCCTATTACCATTTTTGCCCTGGCTGGTACACTGATCTCTACTGTGGTAGTAGGTTATTCCATCTCCTGGCTGCTCCATATCCCTCTGGCGGTAGGTTTAGTATTTGGAGCACTGATTTCGCCTACTGATCCAATATCCGTTATTGCTATTTTAAAAGAACTGGGCGTAGGCAAGCGTCTTTCCCTGATTATGGAATCTGAGAGTCTGTTTAATGATGGTGTAGCTATAGTCTTGTTTACCCTGCTGGTAAACTATGCTTCTGGGCAGGAAATCTCCATCCTGGGTGGGATCCAATCTTTTATCCTGGTTGTTTTTGGAGGTGTGCTGGTGGGAGGTGGTATTGGCTTTGCGGCTTCCCGGCTTACCCGGGAATTTGATGACCATCTGTTTGAGATAATGCTGACCACCATAGCAGCCTTTGGTGCCTATTTGAGCGCTGAGACCCTGCATGTATCAGGGGTAATAGCGGTAGTAACTGCCGGGCTGGTGATGGGTAGCTATGGAATGCGAACCGGCATGAGTGCTTCTACCCGCCTGGCCGTAAACTCTTTTTGGGAATACCTTGCTTTTGCAGTAAACTCCATAGTGTTTTTACTGGTAGGTTTCGAAGTTGCGCTCTTTGACCTTACCCAGCGGGGAACCGATATATTGCTGGCCATCCCGGTAGTTTTACTGGGCCGGGCCGCAGCAGTTTATCTATTATCACCCCTGGTAAACAAGTTTAAGGGGGACATTCCGTTCACCTGGCAACATGTGCTCTTCTGGGGTGGACTGCGGGGTGCTATTCCCATGGCTCTGGTGTTGGGCCTGAGTTCCAGTTTCCCTTACCGGGCCGAACTTCTGGTGATCACCTTTGGAGTAGTTTTAATATCTCTGCTGGTTCAGGGGCTGAGTATCAAACCTCTAATCAAAAGCCTGGGGTTGGCCAGCAAAGGCGGATTGATGGCTGAATACGGTCGTCTGGCCAGCCAGCTGCTGGCGGGAGAGGCGGCAATTGTGGAACTGCAGCGGCTGAGAAGCAGTAAATCAATATCCTCAACTAATTATGAGGTACTCTATAATGAATATCGTACCCGCCTGGATGAGATTGAAAAAGTGCTGGAAGAACTGCACCGAAATGAAGTAGTTTTAAATTTTACTCTGGAAAACAAAGCTCGCATACAAGCTCTGCAAACAGAAAAAAGCGCCCTGCAGGAAGCTGTGCGCAGGGGGATGATTGACGACCAGGATCTACAGGTGTTGAGTGCCCGAATAGACGATAAACTGGACACCCTGAGGCAGAAAACCAGAAATGAATGAGTCAAGGGAACGGTTTCTTGAATCATTTGACTCTCATCTGATAATTATGAATTCCCAATGACTCAAGAAAATCTGCCCTTGATTCAAGCGCTTATACTTGAGCTTCACTGTTATCCTCCGAGACCCCGGCCTGGCTTTCGCTCATTTCATCCGCCGAACTATAATTGCTGCTATGATAATGGTTATTTTTATATCGTTCCTGAATAATTGATGCAGTTATCTCTTGCCCGAAATACCCGCCCAGTACTATTGCTATCAAATAAGTTATCGATTTGACCAGTTCCAATGCCTGGGTTTGAGATAATGCCCGGTAACAGGCATAGAAGAAACCCATGGTAAATAATATCGCTAACAAATCTTTGAAGCTAAAAGCATCGGGACAGTTATAGAAGTCTGGGCCACCCTTTCGGACTTTAACCTTTTTTATTATGGAATTCATGCTATCCCTCCTGGCTTATTCTGTTGCCTGATATAATATATAAATTTTCTATTTTATGGTTTTTTATCTAATATATGTATATTTATGCCCTCCATAAAAAGTTCCTGAAGGAGTAAAATCCATGTTGAATACTTTAAAATAGAGAAACTATATGGGAATGCTTATATAATGGGAGATAGCCGGATGAGTCGTGACGTCTGTCATGTTATAATAATGGAAATATACAGTAAGAATAAGGTCAGGATGAGTCAAGGAACCGTTCTCTCGACTCATTAGGAAGGATGTAACTGTTGGAAACAATTATGATCATAATTAAAATAAGCGGAGCTTTGCTATTGATCCTCATGAATGGACTTTTTGTGGCAGCAGAATTTGCTTTTGTTAAAGTTCGCCCTACCCGTATATATCAGCTGATCGCAGAAGGCAACAAGAAAGCAGTCTCTGCCCGGGAATGTATAGAACACCTGGACGCTTATCTCTCGGTCAGTCAGCTGGGCATCACCTTGGCCAGCCTGGGGCTGGGATGGCTAGGGGAGCCTGCAATAGCCGATCTTATTCATCCTTTGCTGTTTAGCTGGGGTATGACTTCTGTTACTCTGGTAACCTCGATTTCTTTTGTCATTGCTTTTAGCCTAATCACTTTTTTACATGTAGTTTTTGGGGAACTGGCACCCAAAACCCTATCAATACAAAGAGCAGAGTCTATATCGCTTAAGCTGGCCCGACCTATGAAATTCTTTTATCTTTTATTCTATCCAGCCGTTATAGCATTGAATAATATGGCTAACCGGGTGGTGGCGGGAATTGGGCTCCAACCCAATACGGAAGGTGCGCTTTCCCATACCGAAGAAGAGATAAGTATGATTATTACCGACAGCTACAATGACGGCCAAATTAGACAGGCCGAAAAGGATCTGCTGCAAAATGTATTTCGCTTCGAAAGGCTGGTCGCTTATGATATTATGGTACCCCGCCCGGAAGTGATATACCTGGATACTACCATCAGTGTGCACGATAATATCGAACGGGCACGTGGAGCAGGCCATACCCGCTTTCCCCTTTGTGAAGGCAACCCGGATCAGATAATTGGAGTAATAAATATTAAAGACCTGCTCTATACAGATATAGATAAAGTATCTAACATAGCTGATATTAAACGGGAAGCGCTTTTTATCCCGGAAAGTATGCCCTTGGACCGCATGCTGGCCGAGTTTCAGAGACATCACCAGCATTTAGCCATAGTACTGGGGGAATATGGGGAAATCGCCGGTATAGTAACCCTGGAAAATGTCCTGGAGGAACTGGTGGGAGAAATACAGGATGAATTCGACGACGAAGAACCAGATTTAGAACGGGAAGCAGATGGATCACTGCTGGTGAGCGGCCGGATGATTATAGATGATGTGGTGGAAAAGCTGGGGTTAAATGTATCGGACAATGAAGAATACAACACCCTGGCAGGCCTGGTATTGGAGAGAATCGGCAAAAAACCACACGAAGGCGATGTGGTGCATGTGGGCAACAGCAAGTTGGAAGTAGTTCAAATGAAAGGGATGCGGATTGACCGGATTAGGGTTCACCCGGCTGATGAATGAGTCACGGGGACGGTTCGAGACCACTGAAAAACGCCTTATAAAAAATGACAATAATAC
>CAZBKS010000315.1:0-3550 GCA_964492475.1 uncultured Syntrophomonas sp.
ATACATCGACTATGTTATCGATGACCACGAGGTTGTTATTACCAAAAACGGCAAAAAAGCCATAAGGATTACCCCTTACATCACAGAAATCGAACGATATTTTATGGTTAAGGAAAACGCATTAGATTATCAATATGGCGGCAAGAAAGTATCATATGAAGAATTCATGGAGATTTACGAAAAAAGTGAGCTGAGAATGGAGTATATCAATGGTGAAATAGTCCTTTTGGCATCCCCCAGCACCTATCACCAGGATATATCCGGTAATTTGTATACCCATCTGCGATCTTATTTAAAAGGCAAGAATTGCAAGGTTTTCTATGCTCCTTTTGATGTCCATTTCTACAAAAAGGACCTTAAAACACCTGATGTAATGCAGCCCGATTTGCTCATAGCATGCGATTTGGAGAATAACGTTAATGAAAACGGCCGATACATGGGTACCCCCACGCTTTGCGTTGAAATTATATCAAAAAGCACCCGTTCCAAGGATATGGTAGATAAACTCAATACTTATATGTTATCCGGTGTGAGAGAGTTTTGGATTGTCGATCCTTTTAAACATTCTGTTATGGTCTATGGCTTTAAGGACTTTGAAATTGACGAATATTGTACCTGCAAACTCGGGGACACTCTAACATCGTATTTTTTTGAGGGTTTAAAAATTCCGATAAGTGAAGTATTCGAGTTTTAAAAAGCGGCTGGGGAGTTGCTGTTACATGATGATTTAATAATGGGGGTGGAGCTGGGGGCTGGTTTCTTCTAGTTTACATAATGTTCCTGTTTTAATGACGTGTTGCAGCACCTTCATGAAATGGAGATTATTCTGTGCGGTATATCCATCGTTCGATATATGCAAAATAGGAAAAATTAGAATGTGAAAATTTCTGTGTTTATGCTTTTATACGGAAACTATAACTGTCGCACCACATCTTATTTCGTGCGCAAAACTTCCGATTGACCCCTTCAAGAACCGTCCCCTTGGATTACCCGTCAGACTTCAGTTGTTCCTTATCTATTTCTTCCAGCAGGTTAACGTATAAAAGGAGCTCTGCGCGGGAGGTTATATAAAGTTTGGCATAAATGTGTTTGCTGTGGGTTTTGATGGTATTTATACTTAGACAGAGTGTTTCTGCAATTTCTTGGGCAGTATATCCCTGGGCATAGAGGTCATATACTGAGCGCTCCGAAGGTGAAAGGGTTTCTGTATTCTTGGCAAATTCATCGAGAAGCGTAAAGGACAAGTTTTTTTGTTTGGCTCCTTCATACAAGGCTTCATTGCGGTTGGCCAGGAATTCTATTAGATTGTCTATTTCTGGCATTCTGGTTCGGGGAGCTTCACTCAAGTCCTCTGACTTGATAATCTCTAACCCTTTTGAGATGGGCTTTAAGAATCTTTTACTTATTAATAATGAGGCTATTATTCCGACTATAACCAGGATTAGCAGCAAAGATATTAACAGCACATTTAAACGGGTCATCGATAGTACAATATCCTCTTCCGGAATCAAGACCGCTGCTGTCCATTGTTCGCCAGCAAAAGCAGATCCCTCTGGATATAAGTAAATTGGAGTGTGAAGCCCCCAGAAGGAATTGTCCTCGCCCTGGTGGTAGGAGTAAAAAGCCCCTCTGGTTTTGGAAATGGTGAGGGGAGATTCGCTTTTTGACATAATCCTGGATGAATATCCTCCGGCTACCATGGCTTCGCGCAGGTTGATGGTTGATCCGCTATAGGGAGCAAGAATATAAAGCAACCTATTATAAGCGCTGGTTTGGGGCCTATATGAAAGCTTAAATAACATACTGCTTGTGTCTAATCCGCACACACCAAAAACATTACCCCGGGAATCAATTAAAGGCACTGAGCAAATCATGGTTTCTTCACTGGTTCCTGGCAAACTTAGAGCCGGAGTCCAATGATAAAGCCGGGATAACGGAAGTTCCGGGTTAGAACGGGCTGCTTCCATGGGAAGATGATAATAAGAAGCGTTGCTAACATCAAACTCCATTTTCCACTGGGTATGCAGGGATAGTGAGTTGTTGCGTCCCAGGCTGGGAAAACCTCGCAGTACAATTATGTTAGGACGAGATGAACTGATTATATTAGGCTCCATGTTTTTCAAGTACAAACCTGCTTTGGAGTTTTGCGCATTGTAAAGAGTGGGATTGACGGTGGCATCCAAAATAAAGAAACTGCCGCTGCTTTTGGACTTCTCCAGAGAGAAGTAAGTAATGTCGAATTGATCTGATATAATTTTTTCCAATTTATCGGGGTGGTTGGGTAAATCAGAGACTGATATGCCTAACTGCACCGCTTTCTCTTCAATATTCTGTGATAATTCTTTGGAAAACTCGATAGCTTGTACAGAAAGCTCACCATATTGCTGGGAGATCTTCTCAGAAGTATGAAGCAGATCATTATTGAACAATGTTTCGTTTTCAGCTAGACCGGCGGTAAAAGTACCGGTAATCAACAGTATAGCTATTACTCCCAAAATTATGGTAACAACCAGTACAATTAAAAACAGAAAAAGTCGTATGCCCATGGGAATTCCAGATGAGGTCGAAGCAGTCAACCGGTTTATCATATTATTACCTTGCTTGTACAGTGTGTTTTTCAATGGCAATAGCTCCATTACAAATTAGATTTTCGAAAGCCTATTTATAAAATCATCAAAGGCAGCAGGAGCCACTGTTTTGTAAGCGGTGTTTTTATCACTGTCAGAGAGATTGTTTAGAAAAGATGCACGTGAATCTGTCGTTACTTCTCTAAGCTGGCTTTCATATTCCTTCTGAAGTTCATCAATCCCATCGAACAATGGAGGAATGTAGAACTCATATTCTTGCTGCATTGTCCTGCCGGTTTGCAGCAGTTTCTTTATACTGTCATCAGACACGTTATCTATCTCTTTGGACATAATCTCCCCGAAGGCTTCTTCAGTTACCGGAAGATAGCCGGTAGATGAAACGAATCGCAAGTTGTTTTCCGGGCTGGTAAACCATTTTAAGAAGACCGCGGCAGCGTTTTCTTTCTTGGGAGTGGATTTGATTACACACATACCGGCACCTCTTTGAATAGCTGCCTTTTTACCGCCTTCAAAAACCGGGTAGGGAAGGATAGCCAGTTCAACTGGTTCAGAGGTATTATCTGCATAAGTAACTGTAGGAGAGAAAAATGATACTCCTGCAGTTGATCCGGTCGAACATACGATATCACCCGTTTTGGCCAGGTCGGTAGCATAACCGTCAAAAACAGCAAATTTTCCTAAAACGGCAGATTGGTAATAACAATCCCACACCCTTTTATATTGTGGTGACGAAAAGTAGAATTTGCCGTCGTTGACCAATTCTGCCCCCAGCTGTTTACAACCTATCAATGAGAAATTAAATAGTGAATCAGGCATATAGAACATTTTACCGTCATCGGCAACATCAGGTGTTTGCTGGTCAGTCCATTCATAATAAAGAGATGCAGTCCTGGCAATACCTTCAAAAGATTTTAAATCCTCTATTTCAGCTCCCGTGTTCTGAGCAAATCTATTGAATAATG
>CAZBKS010000316.1:0-3548 GCA_964492475.1 uncultured Syntrophomonas sp.
GAAAGCTCTTACTTAAACGAACATGCCGATGATCAGATTCAGGTAGTTGGTATAATTCCTCAGTATGTTGGTATGAATGCCTACATGGAGCTTGATGCGGTGCAAAATTTCTTGAGGCAGGGTGATCTGGCAACCTCATTCCTACTGGAAATCGAACCAGATCATATTGCGGATTTCCAGGAAACTTATCTGGAAAGTGAATGGGTGGCCGGGGTTGATGAACAAAGTCATCGGCTGGAAAAAATGCAAGAAATGATGGAATCTTATGGCAGCATGATTTATATTTATATGCTGATAGGCATTATTATTGGATTTGCAATTATTTACAGTTCATCAATTATTACGGTTTCGGAAAGAAGCCGGGAGTTGGCTTCTATGATGGTTTTGGGGATGACCCCGGGTGAAGTGCTTTCCGTAATCACTTTTGAACAGTGGACGATTGGGGTGCTTGGAATAATCGCAGGAATTCCCATGTCGCATATTATGCTATCAGCAATATCGCAGGCAGTAAGTACTGATGTATTTACCATGCCGGTTAATATTACTTTTGCATCTTATATAATGGGAGGTGTGGTTACATGTGTTTCTATCTGGGTTGCACAACGCTTTGCCGCTCGAAAAATTATGAGTTTAAGCCTGGTAGAAGTATTGAAGTCTGGAGAGTAACAGTATAAAACGAAAGCAATTATACAATTTGCAAATCGGATAATGAGAAAGCGGGTGAAGAAAATTATGAAAACAAAATGGAAGATTATTTTATCCGTATTACTTGCTGTGGTTGTTATTGGATTTATGGTGTCTGAAAACTTTAAAGCTATGGAAGCATCTGTCCTGGAAGTTCAGCCGGGAAGTATTGCGACTACTTTTAAGGAAGAAGGCATTGTAGAACCTGTGCTGAAACAAAATGTTTATGCGTTTTATACTGGAGAAATAATCGAAGTTGCCGTTGATGAAGGCCAGATAGTAAAAGCGGGAGATATTCTGGTTTTAATCAACACCAAGGATATTGATTCCCAATTGCAGCAGCTGAGTGCGCAGCTAAAGAGTGTTATAGGTGAACAAAGCGGAACATACCAAAAACCGTATGAATCACAAGTTGTCAGCCAGAAGTTATTGGTTGAACAGGCAGCAGAAGACCTGGCTGTTTATCAAGCCAACCTGGAAAGAATGAAGATACTTTTTGAAGCCGGGGCAGTATCAGAACAGGATTTTCAAGATGCACAGCATGTGACTGCAAGTGCAGAAAACAATCTTGCTCTTCAGGAGCAGGCCCTCTTGCTGCTTAATGAGTCCAGCAGCGGTACAACTCAATATTATGCAGGCCGAATAGAAGCGCTGCAGGCCCAGATAAACCTTTTGGAATACCAAAAACAAAAAAATCAGCTTACAGCAGCAATCGATGGTGTGGTAGGTAATGTTTCAGCGAAAAAGGGCGATCTGGTTGTTGCTGGAAATCCTTTGCTCAATATTTTCCAAACTTCTTCTTACGAGCTTGAAGTTTTCATATTGACATCAGATGTTGGGAGTATTCAGCAGGGGATGAAAGTCGACTTGATATTGGAAACAAAAGATAAAGACCAAGTTTTCCAGGGTACTGTAAAAGATATCGCGCCATCTGCAGTTGCAAAAACCTCAGCATTAGGTCTTGAAGAACAGCGAGTAAAGGTCACCATTGTCTGGAAAGATACGAACGAAATAAAAGTATTTCCTGGTTATCGTATTGAGGCTGAATTCACTACTGATCAAAGAGATAATGTTTTAATTGTTCCCAAGACAGCACTTTTTCCTTATGAAGAAGGAGAAGCGGTGTGGTTGGTCAGCGGTGGAAAGGCAGAAATAAAGCCCGTACAAACAGGATTTGAAACCAATCGTGATATCATAATCGAAAAAGGTCTCACGGCCGGGGATCTGGTCATTTTAAATCCACAGCTGGAAGGTTTGAAAGAAGGCAAAAGAATTAGACAGACACAAGGGGAGATGACACAAGGGGACGGTTCTCCTGTGTCATTCTCCTAGATTAAATTAAAATGACACAGGAGAACCGTCCCCTTGTGTCCGAATAAATTGAAGTATGGCCGGCATATTTTCACTTAAAATTTGGTAATTATCACTAATTATTTGTTCTACTTCCCATAAACTTCGGCAGTAATTGTGATGATGTTTTTCCCGTATAGTATTTGGAAGAGAAGATGTTTGCCATACTTCACAACCCTGAAATGGGTTAGCTGTTCCAATATACAGGTTGTTATTACTATCTACAAAGAGTATTCTTCCACCATAGTTATTGGGATTACCAAGCCCATTGAGGAATACAGAACTGAAATGAATTCCATCCTCAGATACATACAGATCAAACCCGAGCGGATATCTGATGGCTCTTAATATTTCTACTACGCTTCTATATACTTCTATTATTATATTTATTATTGTGGGTTCAAATATTTGTTCTAATGCTTCCCGATTTGCCAAAAGGGTAGTCAGTATTACTTCCATATTACTCGAATCGTCAAAAGTACTTATGAGCAATTTCCCTTTAAATTCCTGTATTTGCCAACCATAAACGTTGAAGGGATTATTAAACCCCGCTCCAAGCCTGGAAAGGCTTCTGCGTTCATCCGAAGAAGATATTGATGGAATTCCACCTACGACCAACTGCCAATTATCGTATTTATCAATTCTAATGATATCGCAGCCCATAGGAATAAACCAGGCCAGCGGCAATGGCTTAGTTGCACTTACATAAAGATAGTTTTTAAATACCCCAATACCTAAAGTGAACTGGTTGGCAGGATTCCCAAATCCTTTATCAACTATCATAGTCCAGTCATTTATTTGTGGTTCTTCTCCATTTGTTCTCCAAACTTGAACCCCATCCGATCCGATGGTGGAAACATATATCCGATTATTAAACACTGCCATATTATATATGGCATTTTGCGGGTTTTTATTAGGATCAAACCCTGGGGCAGAAGAATCAATAAGACTTTGCCATGGATAAAATTCCGGATCAGTGCTGCTATATAGTAGAGCCGAACTCTCATTTAGTTCATTTACCGTAGCTAAATATATTTTTCCATTGTGGGTTACCATAGCTCTGGAGGAAGTTCCCTGCAAAACAGAGTTGGAATCCAATACAAACCAATCCACACCATTAGTGCTTTTTACTATTTGTACGGAGCTTCCCCAGCCTGCAGCATAAACACAGGGACTGCCTCCACAAGGCCTGTGACCAATCATGAACCTGAACCCAACTATTGCGGATTGGAGTGAAGCTTCATATACTTTTTGCCATGGAAGTGAGCTATCTTTTTTATATCTCCAAATTTCAGCCTGATTATCTACACTTGGGGTCGGATTTATCAATGCAGGTAGGATGGTGCCTGCATGGATTGCATTGATAATATTTACCAGTATATTACGGCCGGTACCCACATAGATATAATCTCCCAGCTCAGTTATGGACCAGGCATAGTTATTCTGTCTGCCACTATTGAGGTTTTCCATGTCAAAACCATTGCAGGAAGTCAAATTATTGAAACATTGCATTT
>CAZBKS010000317.1:0-3520 GCA_964492475.1 uncultured Syntrophomonas sp.
TCTCGCCCCGTTCGTGGAAACTTGCCCCCCTTCCCCCGCTTCACCTCTCAGGGAGTCATTTATTATTTCAACTTGTTCAATTGGCATAAAGCCGCTATGCTTCCAGATATTGAACATCTATTAAATCTGGTCTCTATGATATAATTGCGGAGTAAGGGGGGTTATAATTTGCCTAAAAAAAATGAATTTAAAGTACTGCTGTTTATAACTGCCTTTGTGATTACCTTCAGCCTAGGGTTCGGAGCATATTATTTGTATTCCCGCTATAACATAGAAAAGCCACTTTTGACCCAAATTGATAAAATATCCAGCGTTGAAGAGAGCTGGATGGAAAAGCAAGATAATATTTATACGATTAGGATTACTCTGGGCAGGGTTGAAAATTTACAGGAGAAGTATAAGCAGTTGGATGAAATGGTTAGAGAAAAGCTTGGGGAAGGGCAGTATCAGATAGTAATTGATACTGAGGACAATACCATACTGGATCAGGTTTATTATGATATACAGCCTATTGTATATGAAGCCCTGGCCAATAATCAGTATGTGTGGATGAGAGACGAGATAGGCCGAATTGCCACACAGGAGCAGCTCGAGTATAAAATGTTCATAGATGATAACCATGTATACCTGCAGTTCAGTGATGGCGATGATTATCAGTATTATATTATTGATCGGAACGGCATTAAGCATGAAGCAGCATAAATTGAGGTGGGATAGCCGATGAAAGAATTGGTCTCTGGTATATTAGTAGGATTAATAATATTTCTAGCGGTTATAGGCGTTAATGTAACGCCTTTGATACTTATGACGCTCCTGGTAGGCGGCTTCTATTTCTTTTATATAGCCCAGGGGGCGGTAAAGTTCGAAAATATAGGGACAGATATCAGGGTAGGTACTGATATTACTTTTGAACATATCGGCGGACAGGATAATGCTATCAAGGAATTGGAAGAGGCCTTGGAATTTATTATCAAGCCCGAGGAAATAAAAAAAATGGGGATAAGGCCGTTAAAAGGGGTACTGCTGGTGGGACCTCCTGGAACCGGCAAAACATTGATGGCCAAGGCTGCGGCTAGTTATACCAAGTCCGCATTTATGGCCACATCAGGCAGTGAGTTTATTGAAGTTTATGCTGGAATGGGTGCTAAAAGAGTAAGACAGTTATTTAATGATGCCCGAAAAAAAGCCAGCAGGCAAAACAGTCAAAGCGCCATTATATTTATAGATGAACTTGAAATATTGGGGGGCAAACGGGGCAGCCATAACAGCCATATGGAATATGATCAGACTTTAAACCAACTGCTGGTGGAGATGGATGGGATAAGCTTTAGAACCGATCCCAGGATATTAATAATCGGAGCCACTAATCGTGCGGATATGCTGGACTCAGCTTTACTCAGGCCGGGCAGGTTTGACCGGCATGTTCAGGTTGCTCTTCCAGATAAAGTGGGAAGGCGAAGAATACTGGATATACATGCCCAAAACAAACCAATCGAAGACGAAAGGGTACTGGACGATATAGCGAGTGCTACCTTCGGTTTTTCCGGCGCCCACCTGGAGAGCTTGACTAATGAAGCTGCCATTCTGGCCCTGAGAGAAAATGCCGAAAGTATTACTAACAAACATTTTCATGAGGCGATAGATAAAGTAATACTGGGAGAAAAACTGGACAAGAAACCTTCGCATACAGAGATTGAACGGGTAAGCGTTCATGAGAGCGGTCATGCTTTAATCAGTGAATTGATCAAGCCGGGGTCAGTTTCATCGCTTACCATTATTCCCCGGGGACAAGCGTTGGGATTCATGCGTAAGACGGCCCAGGATGATCAATATCTTTATACCCGGGAGGAATTGGAAGGAGATATAATGGTTGCTCTGGCGGGCGCGGTTGCAGAAGAGATGAAATATGGAAACCGCAGCACCGGAGCGGCCAGTGATTTTGAACAGTCCTGGGAGCTGGCTATGAAGATTGTTGAGACGGGTTTATCAGCTATAGGGATAGTAAATCGAAAAGATACTCCAGATGACATTATTTATAAAGAGTGCAAAGAAATAATTTCCGCCCTGGAAGATAAAACCCGGGAGATGCTGATAAATAACCAGAAGAGTCTATTCTCCATTGCTGAAAATGTAGTTTTAGAAGAAAGCCTCAATCGAGACCGCTTCCTGCAGCTGCTGTAACAGGTGTAACAGGGGGACGGTTCTGTTGTTATATTAATCAAACTGTGAACAGAGCTTAAAACTTATAAACTATAACGCAAAGAGGGGTGATGCGTCACCTCTTTTTTTATGTCCCATTTATAATAATTCTATTTTTCCATTGATTATCGTACAGCTAACAGGATAACCTTATAGAAGGGAATATTTGAATCAATGGCTAAAACAGAAATAATGTAATAAAAGAACCGTCCCCCTGTTACATAAAGGAGAGATTTGGAGTGATAACGGCTTATATTATTTCAACGGGGACAGAATTGCTGGTGGGGACCACGACAGACACTAATTCTATATTTTTATCCCGACAGCTTGCGGAAATTGGTATTAAAGTACAGGGTAAGATAGTGGTGGGCGATGATGCGGGTGATATTAGAAGTGCTTTTGAATATGGGCTGTCTGCAGCTGACATGGTTATAAGCAGTGGCGGGCTGGGACCTACTAAAGATGATTTGACCAAAGATATGGCCTGTGAAGTAATGAACTGTCAGGCTGTGCTGGTTAAAGAAGAGTTGGAAAAAATACAGGATTATTTCATAAAAAGAGGACGCCCCATGCCGGAAAGCAATATTAAGCAGGCGATGTTCCCCCCGGCTGCGGTAATATTAAGAAATGAACGCGGAACAGCGCCGGGTATGTATCTTAAAAAGACGGATAAATTAATAGTGCTGTTACCAGGCCCTCCTCACGAAATGAAGTCCATGTATCTCCATCAAGTGGTGCCCCGGCTGGCGGCTGAATATGATTTGCTGGATAACGCTTACGCAAGCAGAATCATAAAAGTGTTTGGCCCAGGTGAATCCCAACTGGAAGTTATGCTGGGTGAACTTATTGAGCAACAGCAGGGATACAATATGGCATTGACCGCGAAAGGCGGTGAAATTCACATAGGGATACAGGTCTATGGTGAAGATGCAGATGACAGCCGGCGCAAGCTGGATGAGATTACCAGCAAAGTTAGAGAAAAGCTGGGTAACAATATTTTTGGAGTAGATGAAGATACTATGCTGGGCATAACTGCAGCCGGCTTGAAACGCCTGGGCAAGAAAATTGCCGTAGCGGAATCATGTACCGGGGGTTTGCTGGCCAAGATGTTTACCGATCTCCCCGGCAGTTCTGATTATTTCTGGGGAGGTATAATCTCTTACAGCAATGAAGCCAAGCAGCTGTTGCTGGGGGTAAAAGCCGAAACTCTGGACAAATATGGGGCAGTAAGTTCTGAAACAGCGGAAGAAATGGTGCGGGGTCTGGTTAATGCGGCGGGTACCGATGTAGGTGTATCCATTACTGGTATTGCGGGACCATC
>CAZBKS010000318.1:0-3519 GCA_964492475.1 uncultured Syntrophomonas sp.
ATCGACAAGACAGAAAAATTACTGGACCGGCCTTTATCAGGCACTATCATATTGCTAGTCCTGGTATTTCTGGGGTTTTTTATGCTGCTCAAATTTATTGAATTAAGCGAAGGACCTATCAGTGCCCTTCTACATCCCTTAAACATTGTAATAGAAAACTTTGTAGCCAATCTCCTGCCGCCGGGAGCAATAAATAACGTACTGTCCAAAGCTGTCCCGGAAGGCCTTATTATACCTTTTACCATTATTATGCCGGCAATGTTAATGGTAAGTTTTTTGATGTCCATACTGGAGGATACCGGGTTGTTGCCCCGTTATTCAGTGGCATTGGACAGGGTAGGAAGATTGTTTGGAGTATCCGGGCAGGCGGTAATTCCTCTGTCATTAGGTTTCGGATGCCGAACTCCGGCGGTCCTGGCAACCCGCTTAATGCCTACCATGGCGGAAAGATTTATTGTAATAACGATTCTCAGTATTGTTATACCCTGTGCTGCCACTATTGGGGTTATGGCAGCCGTAATATCGGCTTTCCATGCTTCGTTGATGATACTTCTTATTACGATGTTAACTGTATTAATGGTGTTAGGCTTTATTATCAGCCGTCTGATGCCCAGGGAAGAAGTGTTTGTATATGAGCTTCCTCCCTTAAGAATTCCAGGTAAAGCAAATGTTTGGAAAAAAGTCCGGCTGAGGTTTGCAGGATTTTTTACTGAAGTACTGCCTTTGCTGCTGGTCATGAACATAATTATTAGAGCATTAATGGAATCCGGGTTTTTTGAGTTGTTTCATTCCATGGAGGGATTTACCCGGGCATTTTTTGGTATTCCAGCCGATGCCTTTGTGGCGGTCCTGGTAACCATGTTTCAACGCTACCTGGCACCGCTGGTCTTATTAAATATAAGTCTGACTCCAAGAGAGGCCACTATTGCCATTGCTATGATATCTTTATCGCTTCCCTGTCTGCCGGTAATGGTAATGACGGTTAGGGAAATCGGAGCGCAAGGATTAGTCAAAATTCTGCTATTGGGACTTATTACTTCTTTTTTGGTTGGTACTGGACTGAACTTGATCTTACCAGGGTAGGAGGGCAAATATGTATTTAAAGGATATGCGAGCTGGACAAACTGGAATAGTGGTAAAAATCAGTACAGGGCACGCGGCTGAAAGGCGTTTATTCGAAATAGGGCTGGTTCCAGGAGCAAGTGTGGAGGTTGTTTCCCGGCATCCCTTTAAGGGGCCTTTGTTATTGCAGGTTGGGAATACCAGGGTAGCAGTTGGGCAGGGTATCGCCGAAGCTGTAGAAGTGGAGTTGAACAGCAGCTCGGGAAGCACACCTTGATGTACGATATCGACGGGAGCACTTGGAATATAAAGGTCATTGTGGATAAATAATTCATTTAAAGGTTATAATTGAATGATTAGACGTATAATCTGCAGTTATGATAAAATATATTCGAATTACGTTTCTTATTAGCAATGGAGGGCATTAAGTATGTTGAAGCTTGAGAACCTATGTATGACAGTTAATGGCGATAATGGGCACGGTAGAGAAATAATCCGCGGTCTAAATCTGGAATTTGAAAAAGGCAAGATATATGCGATTACCGGTCCCAATGGCGGCGGCAAAACCTCCATAGCCAAATTGGTGATGGGTATATTTAAACCCAACAGTGGTCAAATATACCTAAACGACGAAGAAATAACTGATCTTAGTATTAGTGAACGGGCTCACCGGGGTATAACCTATGCTTTTCAGCAGCCTCCTCGCTTTAAAGGTCTGACTGTTGAAGACTTGATTAATATTGCCCGGCCCGGCATAGATCAGCTGACTCTAAGAGGCACTATGCGGGATGTAGGCCTCTGCCCGGAAGATTACCTGCAAAGGGATGTTGGCCCAAGTTTAAGCGGGGGAGAAATGAAACGGGTTGAGATAGCTCAGGTTCTGGCCAGAAATGCAGAAGTAACAATATTTGATGAACCGGAGGCTGGTGTTGATTTATGGACCATTCAGAAGCTGATTGGAATTCTTTATACCAAGTTTAAAAACAACCCGGATTCAATCACTATTATAATTACTCATAACGAGAATATACTGCGTATATGTGATGAAATAATGGTCATTCAGAATGGTTTGGTACAGGCGCGAGGAACGCGGGAAGAAATATGGCATTTGATTAAAGATGATGTGGAATGCAAAATGAAAGAACAGTGTGGAGAGTTGTTAACATATGAAATTTGATAATCTAAGTCTTGATCTATTAAACACTATTAGTAATCTGACTAAAATGCCAGATGGAGCAGCCAGTATAAGGTTGGATGGAGAAGCTGTAGTTAACAGCTCTTCTGCTAATGTTACCATTACTCCCAGACAAGATGGGCAGGGGTTTATTCTGGAAGTGAAACCTGGTACCATCGGGGAGACTGTTCACGTGCCAGTGCTGCTCACCAAAACAGGTCTGCAGGAGACAGTAGCCAATACTTTTATTATTGGAGAAAATGCTGATATTACCATAATCGCTGGCTGCGGTATCCATAATCCCAGCCACAGCGATTCCAGACATGATGGTGTTCATGAGTTTATAATAAAATCGGGCGCCCGTCTGAAATATGTTGAAAAACACTATGGACAGGGTCAGGGCAAGGGCAAGAGGATAATGAACCCGACCACCAAAATCAGCCTGCAAACCGGGGCTTCAGCCGAAATGGAGATGACCCAGATAAAAGGGGTAGATGATACCTTTCGTTCAACTATAGCCCATATCGAAGATAAAGCCAGCTTGAAGATTGTGGAGAGACTGATGACTGAGGGTGATCAGACTGCCGAATCTGATGTACAGCTAAACATTATCGGAAGAGAGGGCAGCGGTCAGATATTATCCAGATCAGTAGCCCGGGATAACTCTGTCCAGGTATTCAGGGCTGCAGTGGTAGGCAGGGTTGAATGTACCGGCCATGTAGAATGTGATTCCATAATAATGGATAAAGCTCGTATAAGTTCCATTCCCGAGTTAGTTGCCGAGGATGCAGAAGCCGTATTAACCCATGAGGCGGCCATAGGAAAAATTGCCGGTGAACAGCTGGTCAAGCTCATGTCGCTTGGATTAACCGAGCAGGAGGCTATTGATGTAATTTTGGACGGTTTTCTTCGTTAAGACTATTTAACCAGGTGCTTTATTGGTACAGCAATTTATAGACGGGTTGGTGGGTGTATGAATCTTAACCTATTTAAGACTTATGTCAGGGTGGTTGAAACTCAGAATTTATCACGTACAGCCATAGAGTTTGGTTTATCTCAACCTGCAATAACCAAGCAGATACAGGCTCTGGAAGATATTTACGGAGTCCTGCTCTTGGAACGTTCAGGCAGAAGATTGAAGACCACTGAAGCTGGAGAAGCCTTATATAATTGTGCACGGGAAATTATCAAGGCGGTTGAAAAGTCAGAAAACATTATGGAAGAAGTGGTGGAAAGCCGCAAGGGCTATATCACCCTGGGAGCCAGCACCATACCGGGTGAAT
>CAZBKS010000319.1:0-3518 GCA_964492475.1 uncultured Syntrophomonas sp.
GAAATACTGTGAAAACAAGAGATATTGGAAGAAATAATTAGTTTATTAAGGGAGGTTCATGTGATTTCAAGGCACATGAAAGAACATGATTAGGAAGTATAGCAAGAGGAGGCGAGCAAAAATGAAAGCATTTAAAATATGTCTGCAGGTATATCAGGTGGGGGGGCAAAATATCCAACCCGGATGATTGCTGTGTTTATCTGCTGAAGTAGCATGGTGTGTTGGCCATGATCGATACCGGAGCCGGCAGGGGGAGTGGGCGCATACTGGAGAATGTCAAAAGCTGTGGTTTTGACAGTATCAATTATATACTGGTCACCCACGGGCATATAGATCATATCGGCGGTTTGCAGGAACTGAAGGCACAGACGGGAGCTGAGGTGGTAGCCCATGAACTGGAACTGGATGCGATAGAAAACGGGAATCCGCCGCTTACGGCAGCTTCATGGTACGGTGCCACCTACCAGCCGGTTATAGTTGACCGCATTATCAGGCAGGACAGTGAAACACTTGCGCTGGGCATAGTAGATTTATGGGAAATCAACTTGACTATTGCTGCAGATGGAACTAACCGGCAGACCCTTATCTAAAATATGGGCATGTTTAAATAGACTGTAAGAAATTCACATTATATAATCTTACTAATTGCAATATAAGTTCAACTGCTGCAGATTATTTGGTGTTTGGACTTGCATAAAGCTTTGCATAATGGTATTTTAGAAACACTAAATACTTAAATACTATGAAGAAAGATAGTAGATGGGTTATTATAGTCACAGAGAACCGGAGCAGCTGTAAACCGGCACTATAATTCCATTGAATGGGCTTCTGAGTTGCCGCCTGGAATGCATAAGCAGATCAGGTTGAGCCGGTTTCCCCCGTTAAAAGGATTAAAGCGGACAGTTTTTGTCAATAAGGGTGGTACCGCGGATTGCTGATAGCCTCCGTCCCTTGGTGGATTGGAGGCTTAATTTATGCATACTGTTAAAGCCAAAATCAGGAGGAAAATATTTTATGCAGGAAATGAAAAAGAGGATTCTAACCGGAGATCGGCCAACCGGCAGTCTTCATCTGGGACACTACGTAGGAAGCCTGTCCAACCGGATAAAATTGCAGGAGGAATATGATAGCTTCATAATCATTGCTGACGTTCAGGCTCTTACTACCCACTGGGAAAAAGATGAAAACCTTACCCGGGATGTATACCAGATAACTCTGGATTATCTCGCAGCTGGGCTCAACCCGGAGCTGTCAACCATTTTTATTCAGAGCATGATTCCGGAAATACACGAACTGACCATGTATTATTCCATGTTTACTTCGGTTAATGTTTTGCGCCATAATCCTACCGTAAAAACTGAAGCCGCCCAGTACGGTTTTAAAGACATGACCTACGGCTTTCTAGGCTACCCGTTGAGCCAGGCTGCTGACATCAGTATTTTTAAAGCTCACCTGGTCCCGGTAGGTGAAGATCAGATTCCGCATATTGAACTGACCAGGAAAATTGTCAGACGTTTTAATGACCTCTACCGACCGGTACTGGTTGAACCTGAAGTGCTGGTCGGAGATGTTCCCCGGCTGGTAGGATTGGATGGGAAAGCAAAAATGAGTAAAAGCCTTAACAACGCCATATTCCTCTCCGATACCCCGGAAGATGTCAGTATGAAGATAAGAAATGCGGTGACCGATCCAGCCCGGATAAGAAAGACCGATCCCGGTCATCCTGAAATATGTACGGTTTTTGAATACCACACGGTATTTAATGTTCAGGAAGTGGAGGAAATTGAGTCAGACTGCCGCAGTGGCAGCATAGGCTGTGTTGCCTGCAAGAACAAACTTGCTAAGCGGCTGAATGAACTTCTGGAACCGATGAGAGAAAGACGCCAAAAATATCAGGACACTCCCCAGCTGATCAGAGATATATTAATGGATGGCACCAGAAAAGCTCACTCGGTAGCCAGAGAAACCATGGTCGATGTGCGGGAAGCAATGCATATTAACTATTTCGATCACGAAATTCCTATTTAATTGCTTGTTCCACGGGTAAAGGGAAACGATAGGTTCCTTTTTTTAACATAAAAGCGGTTGACCTTCAAGAGGTTAACCGCTTTCTTAATGCTAGTATCTTAATAAGATCAGTGGTTTAATCGTTCAATTCTTCAATTGAGTTGATTTCTACATAAGCAGGCACAACCAGACCAATTTTTGCATCTTCATAACTGGGTCCTAGATCCTCGACCCTATCTCCCTGCTTGAGTCCCAGGTCAGTCAGCCTTATAACCGGAGGCATTGCAAATATAATAGTAGTAATCACCCCGGGTACAACACCTAGTCCGAAGAAAGGAATAGCAGGCAATAAATATACAAAAGCAGGCAGGGTCTGCATAAAATCCAGTACCGGCATAATAATCCTGTGAGCCGTATTGTTTTTAGCTCCCAGTATTCCCAGGGGCACCCCGATAATCATGCAGAAGAATACGGCTGAAATTACCATGGCAATTGTTTCCATGGTTACCGACCACAAGCCCATATTGTATATAAAGAATAAACCCAGCACCGCAAATAGAGCGATTTTCTTCCCGGCCAGCCACCAGGCTAGAATTACCACAACTATAATAAACTAAAGAAAACAGCATAACATCCATTTCTCCCCCTCCTGGCCTGCGAAGTTAGCTGACGGATTCGGGCTAAAGGGTCGCCCTATCCCGGTATGACCGGGAATTCACCCCAATTATTGGTTCCCCCGCTCTCCACCACCTTTAGGATGAAAGAGATTCGGCCTATGAGAATGGCTAAATACCGCTATATTATATTATATTATTTAACATTACTATTATAATAAATTATACTTGTTGATTACAAAGGGCTGTCAGTCCAGCTATTTATTGTAAACAGGAATTTATGATGGTATTTGAAGCATAAACTTGCCTCAGCTTATTTTTGGCAGACTATGCCGATAATTTGTATTATTTAGCCCCCCAGGAAATAGGCTAGCCAGGTACCGACTCCTCCCAGGTCAAAGGCCAGGATGCCCATCAAGACAAGCACCAGTATTCCAAGCAGATTGTATTTTAAGCGTATTTTTTCAATATGCAGGGCTTCCTGCTCTTTATCAATATTTCTATCATTTCTTCCGCCTCGCATGCTGCATTGCTCCTTGTTGGTGAAGTATGATAATATTATATACTAGGTCTGTTGCTTTTTATAATTTTATAGAGTTGGTAGTGCAGACCCGGTTGTTAATAATTTATTAAATCAGTAAAATTTGAGTGTTTTGCGTAATTAAATAGCATACCGAGTGCACTCTCTAAATTATTTGTAGTGGAATAACAATTACTTTACCAACATATACCAGATGATGCAGCTTGGAAAAGCAATTATGCAATACTCTCAAATCCAATAAAATCCAGATTAGGAGTGATCGATTTTGCAGGCAACCAGAAAATTCAAGCTTAATTATTTGAATCAGGAACAGCATATCATGCTGCCAACTACCACTTCAATTATACTGGTTCAAA
>CAZBKS010000320.1:0-3506 GCA_964492475.1 uncultured Syntrophomonas sp.
TTCAAAACAATGCCATCGTTATCCGTCCCGTTCGGGAAAGCGGCGGAGAATTCGACGAACAAATCCTGGCCGATTTAATAGCCCAAGGTCTTTCAGGCCAAGAACTCCTTGATAAGTTTAAAGAAACCCGCCGCCAAATCAGGCCGGCTGTGGAATGCTTGCTTGATGAAGCCCGTCTTGCTGCTAAGAGCAAAGCATCTAACAATAGCTATGAAGATATTTTTGGTTCTGAGGCAGACTGATGGCCAAACTGACCAGTTTGCCTCCCGCTGCCCGCTATCTAAAAAAGCTTAAGGAGAAACATCTGAAAAGTAAATTTCAAGCCATCATTGACCAGCTTCTGCTAGATCCGTATTTGGGTGAACCTAAAACTGGTGATCTTAGCGGCATATATTGCTGCGATATCTTCCACAATAAAACCAACTACGAACTGGCCTATACCGTTATTAAAGAAGATGAAGAAACCATTGTCGTCATACTTGCGGGTACCCGCGAAAACTTTTACGAAGAGCTGAAGCAATACATGAAATAAGATTCTCTTCCTTCCAACTTGTTCTACCATCGCTTTGCAATATAACTTTATCCCCAGCTTCCTCCCTCAATACAAGAATGATTAGAAACAAAAAACCTGGTCCATAACAGGTGTATATTGCCACATACAAGAAAACGATAACCTGTTTCAATGTCAATAATCGAGGATAATGATGCTCCAAGTAACGGAAATTCCATAAGGTTTCTGATTCGTTTTGTGATCTCAAATAGAACATTCGATGCTTTTTGATTACATAATTCCTCGGAAATATACTCTTTAATCTCCAGCATATCCTTTTGTGCCCGGGGGGAAATTTTAAGACTAGCCATTCGTTACCCCCAGGCCTGCCTCCAGTTCATCAATGCTTAGCCATCCATGTTCGCGCCCTTCCTTTTCCCCTCTGGCAAGTTCAGTAAGCAATTGTAGCGTTGCCTCCGTTCTTTCATATTCCTGTATATCCAAAACAACATAGCGACCACGCCCGTTTTTGGTTAAAAACACAGGGGAACCTATCTCTATTTTACGTAAAACTTCGTTGTAATTCCTCAAATCAGAGATTGGCTTAATAGTGGGCATAGCATATATCTCCCTTCTAGTTTGGCTGTTGTTATTGTTGCATTATTATTTGTAATATTCAACAGCAAGGCAGATATATACTGCACCCCATATTTTCAACACTATCAAGCATTTTTTTACAGAAGGTTTAGCTGATAAATTCAGTAAGCCAATATATAGCCCGTGTTGTCACCATATGTTTGCTGTTAAATATTTATATTTTACTGTTACATATCCGGGTTCTTGATAAGAGATATTATCATTAATATATAATAATATTATTATATATTAAAAGTAGGGGGCTTTATTATGGAAAATAACTGTTGTTCCTGTGCAGTGCTTGGCAGTCGCATTGTACTAAGTTGTTCCGGTGCATCCAACTTCGGACAGATAAGCAATTCCCTTGTAGTGGAAATTCAAAGCAGGGAAAAAGGGTAATATAATCGCGTGGGCTGATTTATTAATCGTTCTGATACTTTTTAGCGTTTCCTATTACAATAATAAAACATCATAGCCATCCCTGAGGGAAAAATGTCGTCGCAAACGGAGGAAACTGACAATATGTCCAGTACACCTTCAGCTGAATTAATCGCCAAGGCTAAGAAAAATGGAGAAAGCATGTGTTTGTTATTTCGCTCCACCATCTGCATCCCCTGTGTTGAAATGCAAAAATTATTCGATCAGTTGCAGCCGGAGTATGAAGATAAGGTTCATTTCATTGCAATCGATGTAAATGACCGAGAAAACATGGAACTTTTAAAGAATTGGAAGATTCAGTATATACCTACCACATTCATTGTTGACAGCGCTGGAAACGTGAGCTATCAAAATGTTATTGGTGGGAACCTTCACCGGACTTATTACTCGTATGGACAGCTTTGCCAGGTGGAATAGCATTATGGAAAGAGTAGCTGGTGGGGTTATCATTGTAATGGGAGGCTATTTTGCCTATCCTGCATGATGTTTTGTCGCTCGTTTACCTAGATACGGCTATGACAATCATAAATAAGTGATTTTCAACAGAAGATACAATAAAGCAAGTGAGGAGTGTGTTTAATGGATACAGATAAAGAAAAAATCAGGGCTTTTATTCGCAAAAACTATGCTGATGTCGCGCTGCATAATGGCTCTGGTGGCTGTTGTGGTTCTGGCTGCACATGCAATTCCGATGCGGCTGTAGATATTAAGGTAATATCAGCTAAGATTGGCTATACAGAGGAAGATATCAAAAATGTACCGCCTGAGGCTAATATGGGACTTGGCTGCGGTAATCCGCTTGCTTTTGCTGGTCTTAAGGAAGGGGATGTGGTTCTGGATCTTGGCAGCGGAGGAGGTTATGATTGCTTCCTGGCCAGAGCGGAAGTGGGGGTAACTGGACATATTATTGGAGTTGATATGACTCCCGAGATGGTTGAACTGGCTAGAAATAACGCTAAAGAGAGCGGTTTTGCCAATGTAGAGTTCAGATTGGGAGAAATCGAGCATTTGCCGCTGGCAGATGCGTCGGTAGATATAGTTATCTCCAACTGTGTTATTAATCTGTCACTCGATAAAGAACAGGTTTTTAGAGAGATTTATCGAGTCCTTAAGCCCGGAGGAAGAATCTGTGCGTCAGATGTGGTCGCTACCGCGGTGCTGCCTGAGAGCATAAGACAGGATTTGAGCTTAATCGCCAGTTGTATAGGCGGAGCAGCATATATTGAAGATTTGAAAGCCATACTGCAGAAAACCGGTTTTATCAATGTAAAGCTGACGCCCCGGGACAATAGCAGAGAAATCATCACCACGTGGCTGCCGGATCATAATATCGAAGACTATGTAGCTTCGCACATTATTGAGGGTACTAAAGTTGGAACTGAATAACCAGTTTATTGATGATACAATTGCTGTGACAAATTATCTGCGTGTACAATTTGCTCAGGATAGTACAACCTGCTATAGTTCCGGCCCATCCTCGACTATCTTACCGTCTCCCCCTGTCAACCTTGTCTTCCCCCAGTTAAAGGCTATAATATAATACTATAATATAATTAGCAAAATTTACCGTTAAATCTCTTGCATGGAAGAAATATTAACCAGCTTGCGTATATGTTGGTATATGGGTGAAAATACAAAAACCACCGTTCATGAAGGGCTAGTCAGCAAAGGATGAAAAATAAGTCGGAGGGGAGAAATAAAATCCTATGTTTAATAAAATTTTTATGAACAAAAAACTGTGTATGGCCCTTGCCTTAATAGCCGTGGCGGCAGCGGGGCTGGCGGTCTATTACTTTACAGCTTCAAGGGCAGATTCGACTTCGGGAACGGTTGTTGAAGTAAGCGCTTTGAATACTACCGGGCATGGAGTGAAAATCGATACGGGGTTTCTGCTTACCTGCTCGGAACATATGAACGAACAAGCAGTCAGAAATAGCATTGC
>CAZBKS010000321.1:0-3495 GCA_964492475.1 uncultured Syntrophomonas sp.
TGGCAATGCTCTTGGTACTATGAAGTATGCCCTGGAGCTATCTGCTGCATATGCCAATGATCGTCGCCAGTTTAACCAGCCTATTGCCGAATTAGGCTTGATTAAAGAGAAATTGGCGGAGATGGCCATTAAGTCTTATGTGGTCGAGAGCATGGTTTATCGCACTGGAGGATTACTGGATAATATTATGCACAGTTTGGACATCTCGGGTCCCGAAGGTGGTCGGGTAGCTGCCAAAGGCATAGAAGAATACGCCATGGAGTGCTCGATAAACAAAGTATTTGCCACCGAAGCCCAGGGATTCGTTATGGATGAAGGTGTACAAATCCATGGAGGTTACGGGTATACTTCGGAATATCCAATAGAAAGACTGTACCGGGATGCCCGGGTATATAGAATATTTGAAGGAACCAATGAAGTTAATAGAACGGTTATGATCAGCACCCTGGTTCGCCGTGGGATCAAAGGGGAAATACCTCTTATGGGAGCAATAGCTGATCTCCATGATCAATTAGCTCAAAAATCATTTGTCAGAGAAAACGAGGAGCAGTTGGTTCAGGCAGCTAAAGACATTGTACTCTACACGGTTGGAGAAGCAATAGACAAATATGGTGAAGGTGTATTAAAACACCAGGAAATAGTGGGCAAGCTGGCAGATATGTCTATGCTGACTTACGCCATGGAAAGCGCCTGGCTGCGGGCTCAAAAGGCTTTTAATAAGGATGGTGAAGAGGGAGCCCGGCTGAAAACGATAATGGCCAGAACTTTTATCCATTCAAACTTTGGACTGCTTGAAAAGGTTGCCGGGGAAATCATGGCCTATCTGAGTGAGGGAACTTCGGCAACGGATAAATTGGATAATGTGCAGCAGCTGTGTCTGTATGTTCCAGCGAATACGATAGTACTGCGACAGGAGATTGCAGCGGCTGTCGGAGCAGCCGGCAAGTATGTTGTTTAAACATAATCGTAATCATAAAGAAGCTTTCAGATAAACAATACTTGTTTCAAAAGTGCTCCGTGCATTCCTTGGTTTCGGTATGGAGTACGCCTTAAGGGAAACTTGGATGGTGCGTGCTATTAATGACAGCGAAGCTTAGTGTATTAGAGCTCAGCCTCAAGTCAACAGCTGCCAATGGGGCGGCTAGGGTCTTTAATTTAAATAGTGAGGTGAAAAAGAATGAACCTCTCCAATTTAATTATTAATAATGCCTCTTATAAACCAGACTTCCAAGCGGTAATCGGTGGGGAGGAAGGAAGCACAATGACTTGGTCTGAGCTTGATGATCACGTAAACAAGCTTGGTAATGCTCTTATAAGTTTAGGCATCCAAAAAGGCGATGTCGTTGCTATGTGTATGCCCAATGAGCCGGTATGTATCGCTACAATTTTTGCCATTGCCAGAATAGGAGGCATTGTTTTACCTATAGCTGCATCAAGAAGGATGAGTGAAATCGAATATATGATGGAGGATTCCAAAGCCAAGCTTTTGATTGTATCTTCCTCAGATATTGATGAACGGTTGCTGGAAATGCAGCAACGCTTATCCAATATGAAAAACATAATCAGTTTCGGTAAGACTCGAAATGCAATTTTGGGCTTAAATACTATAATGAAAGAATTATCTAATACCCTTAAGGTGGTGAAAAGCAGCGCTGAAGACAGGGTAGCCCTGGTTTATACTTCTACCGCTTCCCAGCAGCTTAAGGGAGTTGAACTGAGCCATGCTGACTTGATGGTCATGGGAGCACTAAGCACATCAGCTTTACAGATTAGTCATAATGACCGACTTGTTACGGGAACTCCATTTTGCGATATAAGTTTTGCGCTTTCAGTTTTAGGGCCATTTAATGCGGGCGCGGGTGTTGTAACCATGAAGCGATTTAGTCCGGAAAAAGCCCTGGAGTTGATATCAAAATATAATATTACTCACTTTTCGGGAACTGCGGAGATGTATATGCTAATGCTGCAAAGATACAACCCGGAAATATACAACCTGGAATCCTTGCGATTTACTCATTGCACGGGCGGACCGATGCCAGCTGACTATATCGAAGAAATCGAGGATACTTTCGGCTGTCAGTTTAGTGAATTATATGGGTTAATAGAACCCGGTTCCTTATCAAGCTCCAACAGGCTGAATGGGGAGCGATCATATGGAAAACTGGCTAATGGTATTTGGGTGAAAATAGTCGATGAACTGGGGAAAAATATGCCGCCGGGAGAAGTTGGGGATATCTGCATTCGAGGTACTGCAAGTAATCGGGGACATATGAAGAAACGGTACAATGCTGTTTACAGGACTGAGTGGTTTCATACCGGGAACAAGGGTATGTGTGATAAAGATGGATATTTTTACATTGACCAACTGCGGTAGAT
Organism: uncultured Syntrophomonas sp.; assembly: GCA_964492475.1. Classification (GTDB taxonomy): domain Bacteria; phylum Bacillota; class Syntrophomonadia; order Syntrophomonadales; family Syntrophomonadaceae; genus JAAYJK01. The sequence goes on from CAZBKS010000321.1 coordinate 2,377, forward strand.
TCAGAAATACAAGTGTGGTGGAAGAGAAGAGCATATTACTACTTTTACTTAAAGTGGAAAGAAGGGATAAAAATGGCCTATAGGGACTTAAGAGAATTTATTGATTTATTGGAAAAAGAACAACAGCTGGTTAGAATTACTGAAGAAGTTATGCCTGAACCGGACTTGGGCGCCATCGGAAGAGCGGCTCCCAATCTGGAAAATGGTCCTGCCGTTTTAGTCGAAAAAGTCAAAGGCTGCAATAACCCGGTGGTCGTTAATGTACAGGGTTCCTGGCAGAACCATGCTCTAATGCTTAACCTGCCCAAAGATACCCCCATCAAAGAACAATTCTATGCCCTGGATAAACTATGGCAAGACTATCCGGTAAAACCGGTTTGGGTCGATGATACACCTTGCAAAGAAGTTAAGATTACTGAGAATATTAATCTCTTTGATCTTATGCCACTGTACAGAAGCAACCAGTTTGATGGTGGTTTTTATATGTCCAAAGCTGTAATAGTTAGCAGAGATATAGAAGATCCCGACAACTTTGACACAGAGAATGTAGGTATATACAGGATTCAAGCCAAAGGGCCAGACCTCCTGGGGATTCAGCCCTTGCCTTTCCATGATATTGGTATACATTTACGCAAGGCAGAAGAACTTAATAAACCTCTGCCTATAGCCATCTGCCTGGGCAATGACCCGGTTATAAGCTTTATGGCAAGCACCCCCATTGAATACGTACAGAACGAATACGAATTTGCTGGAGCGTTGAAAGGACAACCCATTGAGTTGTGTAAGTCCGAATTTTACAAGCTGGACGTTCCCGCCCGCAGCGAATATATTTTAGAAGGGTATATTATTCCCAGAGAAAGGCATATGGAAGGGCCTTTTGGGGAGTTTCCAGGCAGCTATTCGGGAGCCCGCCGCATGCCGGATGTAAAGATTCATACCGTAACCCATAGAAAAAACCCCATATTTGAAAACCTCTATCTGGGTATGCCCTGGACTGAGATTGACTATTTAATGGCTTTAAACACCAGTATTCCTCTGTACAGACAGATCAAACGAGACTTCCCGGAAGTTGTAGCAGTAAATGCTATGTATACACACGGAATCGGGGTTATCATCTCC
>CAZBKS010000322.1:0-3491 GCA_964492475.1 uncultured Syntrophomonas sp.
TGGAACTACCACACATATATTAGATCAAATTTAATCAAATATTACCGACTTTATTTGTCCTTTTGCTGACGACAAAGCATCTTAACCAAGTAACATTTATATGCAGTAATGCAATTCACAAAAGCAATAGACTCCGGTGGGGCTTACGGGAAGAAGATGTAAAGATTTGTTATGGGATGGAGTTTTATATGGATTGGAAATGGACCAGGAAAGCCTTCCCGGTATTCCTGGGAAAGGCCTTCCTGGTCCATTATATTTTTATTACTATGCAGGTTGATTCTGGGCCCGAGTATATATTTCTCGAGCATGCTCCAGCGTAAGCTCGGAATAATTATCTCCGTCTAACATTCTCGCTATTTCCTCAATTTTTTCTTCCTGGTTCAAGGTTTTTACCACAGTCGATGTTTTGCCATCAAGCACTTGTTTTTCAATCAAGCAGTGCTGTCTGGCGTAACTTGCCACCTGGGGAGAATGAGTAATCAATATTACCTGATGGCTGGAGGAAAGTTGGTGTATTTTTAAGGCCATAGAGGCTAGAGAAGTTCCTCCCACCCCGATATCTATTTCGTCAAAGATCAGGGTAGGAACCTTATAAACCTCAGCCAGAGCCTTTTTTAAAGCAAGAACAAAGCGCGAAATCTCACCTCCGGATGCAGTACGTGATATGGGCCTCATTGCTTCCCCAGGATTAGCCGAAAAAAGAAATTCTATCTTATCCTGGCCGGAAAAGCTGGCTTCTTGAGCTCTTTCAACTGCAACCTCAAACCGAATATTAGGCATATTTAATTCCATAAGTTCCTTATTAACCATATCCTGTAATACGAGTGCGCCCTGTCTCCTCTTCTCACTTAGCCGGGCAGCTAAATCATGATACTCCTCCAGCATCTTGGCTGTTTCTCTCAATAAAATTTCTTTTCTTTCCTGGCTGTTATCCAGCATCAGCTTTTCTTCCCTGGCCTTTCCCAGATAATCTAATATTTCTCCTACGCTGCCGCCATACTTTCCTTTTAGTTTGTTTATAATATATACTCTCTCTTCCATTTCTTCTTGTAAACCCGGTTCGAAATCCAGTAAATCACGATACGATGAAATTTCAGCCGCTTTATCCTGCAGAAGATAATAGACTTCTTGCAACTGCTCCTGCAGGGAAATAAAGAATGGCTCATCACCCATTTCCATACAGGTATTGATCGCCATGGATATCAGATCGTAAGCGTTGCCGCCTTCGGTCCCGTTATATAGCAGGTTAAGCAGACTTTCGGAGCCTTCCATGAGTTTGCGTGAATTTCTTATACGATGGACCAGACTGGTTACTTCTTCTTCCTCTCCTGCATACAAGCGGGCTTTTTCGATTTCATCTATTTGATAAGTCAAAAAATCACTCTTCTGCCTTCTGTTCATTTCATCTAACTCCAGCTGTTCCAGCTCTTTCTTAATGTTCCTTATATCATTATATTTAATTTGTACCAGGGGTAGTATATCTTCAATGCCCGGAGAGAAACCATCAACATACTTGAGATACATTTCTGGCCTCAGGATGCTCAATTGATCGTGCTGCAGATGCATGTCCAGCAAATTAACGGCTAAATTTCTTAACATTGATACATTTACGCTTCTTCCATTAATCCTGGCGGTATTTCTTCCTCCAGGGGTTATTTCCCGGCTTAATATAAGCAGACCCTCTTCCTCCAGCAGGCCATTTTCCTGTAAATAAATACGTGCCTCGTTATTGCAGCTCACATCAAATACAGCTTCCACCACCGCTTTGCATTGGCTATCCTTTATAAAATCATTGCTTATTCGGTCCCCGATTACTAACCCCAGAGCATCTATAATAATTGATTTACCTGCTCCCGTTTCACCGGTCAGGACATTCAGCCCAGGGAGCAGTTCAAGACGCAATTCATCTATAAGCACAAAATTATTAATATAGATTTCCTGCAGCATATAATCCCTTCCCAACTTTTATGCGGTCTGAAAATGTTTCTGTCTCACCCCGTACGCGATCAGAATATTCAACTGATTCAAATATTCATCTTATCAAGCGCAAGAATTCACCCATTACTTCTTTTACCGCCTGGACTGGTTTAACTACCACCAGTATGGTATCATCGCCCGCAACCGTACCCAATATACGATTAAGTCCTGAGGTATCAATCATTGAAGCAACCGACTGAGCAGCCCCTGGCAGTGTTTTTATAACTATTATATTTTCACTGCAGTCAATATTCACCACTGAATCTTGAAAAATTCGCTTCATTCGTTCATAAGAATTTTTAAAAGCAGTATTATCCGGCAATGAATAGCGATATCCCTCCAGGTCGGGAATTTTAATTAACTGCAGTTCTTTAATATCCCGGGAGACAGTAGCCTGGGTTACATCAAACCCCTGGCGCTTCAAAGCTTCGCACAGCTCTTCCTGGGTTGCTATACGTTCCCGGGCTATAATATCCATAATGGCAAAATGTCTTTGTGCTTTCATCTCCAACCCTCACCAGACTGATAAAAGAGCTTTACCAGCTTTCGTTGCGTTTCAATCTTTTATTAATGGTAGCAAAAAACGGGACTTTTTTTAAGTTTACTAGCCTCAGCCCCTGGCTGGCCTTTTTTATTTCAATGCTGTGATTATTCATAAAGTCTATTATTACCTGTCCATCCAGGCTGATAATTATATCCTCTCCATGAGGAGGATTTACCTCTATACCCTTACTCGCTGCTATTACGGCCGGTTTTTGGCTAAAAGCAAAAAAGGTATACGGAGCTATGGGTGTTATGAGCATTGCCTCTAATTCCGGATCAACAATGGGGCCTCCAGCTGATAGTGAATAGGCAGTTGAACCTGCAGGAGTAGCAAAAATTAAACCGTCACCTTTATAAGGCACACAGGGCTGTCCGTTGATACGATAATTAAGAGTAACCATTCTGGGTACCCGGGATCTGATAACAATCTCGTTTAAACAGTGAGAAGTATTAATAATATTATCGTTCTCATATATATTTACTTCCAGCATCATCATAGTATCTATGGTATAATCGCCCTGTAAAAACCGGTCCAAATACTCATCCACTTCATTTATTTCAATGTTGCTGAGAAATCCTACAGTTCCCATGTTTATTCCTAAAATAGGCAAATCTCCCTGTCCATAGGTACGAGCTGCTCTCAGCATAGTACCATCCCCACCCAGCACAATAATATTAGTGATGTCCTGATCCGGTACTGCCTGAGTACCGTCATCAACCAGCACTTCTATGCCTCTGGTCTGAAGTTTTTCTGAAATTTCAGTGGTCATATAATGGGTACTTTCCCGGTACTTTTTATTGTTTACCAGCAGTGTTTTCAACCTTTACCCTCCCAGCTGACTATGAGCTTCTCCCACCACCATCATAGTAACTTCCTCCAGGTTAATATTTATTCCCGGATATTTTTCCAGTTTAATAAAGTATTCAATATTCCCACTGGGTCCAGTTATGGGAGAATAAGTAACACCGGT
>CAZBKS010000323.1:0-3491 GCA_964492475.1 uncultured Syntrophomonas sp.
CATGAACTGGGTGCAGATGCAGTGATCCCCGAGTAATATGAAACCTCGGTGGAGATATTTTCCCGGGTACTGGATCAATACCTGCTGCCCCGCAACGAAATAGAAGAATACATTGAGCAAGTGCGCAGCGAGAATTATGAAATGCTGAGAACGGTTTCTCTGCAGGCCCGGCAGATGAATATTTTGAATAAATCCCTGAGCGAGATGGAAGTCAAGAAAATACGAGTCAAGCAGGAATCGGAGTTAGTAGGTAAAACCCTGTCCGAGGCAGATGTTCGTAAGCTCCATGGGGCTACTATCCTGGCTATACATCGGGGTGAGGAGTACATCCCCAACCCGGGCGCGGAAAGCATGATTCAAGCCGATGATTGTTTGATAATGATAGGCAGACCTGATGAAATCAGGAGCGCGGCAAAGATACTGACCCCCTTATAATTAAATATTAAATAACTTGTATGCCAGATAAAAAAGTTTTACACTATTTACAGGCTGGTATTTATTAGTTGTTGAAAAAAATTATCAAGAAACCTTCTCCCTGATTTATATGGAAGGTATGATATTGAAAGGATTTTTTAAGTTATGAAATTAGAGCAGTGTATTAATTTTGCCCTCACCAAAGCACAACAGGCGGTACAGCAGCTTTTTAAGGCTGAACTGGCCCCTTTTGGAATAACACCAGGTCAATATGCTATATTGAGCTGTCTATGGGACGCGGATGGGCAAACGCCGCGGCAGCTGGCAGACCGCCTTTCACTGGATAGCTCATCTATTACTGGAATTCTGGATCGGGTTGAGCACAAGGGCTTGATAGAGCGTCAGCCTTGTCCGGGGGATAGAAGGGCTCTGCAGGTAGTTTTAACCAGTAAGGGTCGAGAATTGGAACAGCCTGTAAACCAAGCCATTATTGAAGCGAACAAAAAGGCACTGGCGGTATTTGAAGATCAGGATTCCGATAATTTAAAAAAATATCTGCACCAGCTTAACCCCGGGGAATAGTAGCGGGGTTTATATGAGGGTGCCCGATATGGGCACTTGCTATTGGGTTAAAGGCCCAAGGGTGAAGACGGTAGGTAGCTAGACCCGCTTGTGTTTCTCAAGTTATAACCTGGCTAAACAGTTCACCTACCAGCTTTTCGAATTCATTGAACATACAGGGCAGATATCTGCGATTCAGGCCCAGGGCTTCCACCAGCCCTTTATAATACCATTCCTGCTCCTGGCGGCCTCGATTAAAGCGGCTCCAGATTTCTTCACCGCATACCTCATAGTCTCGCACCATAGTGCGGATATTATTCAGTTTGTCAGCCAGAGTGATCAGCCAGATATCACGATCAACATCCTTAAGGGACTGCAGGGTATGGTTCTTCCGTTCTTCCCAGGGCAATGATTTATCTGGTTCAGAGCAGGCCTCTACCAGTGTACGAACCCTGTTCCCGAAGATTTTTTCCACTTCTTCCAGGGTAAAGCTGCTGTCCTCAGCCACATCATGTATGATACCTGCTATCACCGCATCAGAAGTAGCCCCGGCTTCAGCCAGGATAATGCCTACCGCCATGGGATGAGAAATATAGGGAATGCGGGTGCCTTTACGGACCTGGCCGGCATGTGCCTGGGCAGCCAGTTCACAGGCCTGTTCAATGCGAAAATCACGGTTCATTAGAAAGGCCTCCTGTTTATTCCACCCAATTTACACTGTCCTTCTGTGGCCATGCGGTTGGTTAGTTATCTTTTACAATCATAACCGGACAGGGGGCCAACTTGGCTACCCGCTCGCTAACACTGCCCAGCAGTAAGCCTGATACGGCACCCAGACCTCGGCTGCCCATGACAATAAGGTCACAAAAACCGTCTCGGGCTTTGGTAATAATTACTTGGGAAGGGGTTCCCCACTCTATCTCGGTTTCAACTTCTACCGTAGCAGGACTTACAGCTTTCAGGGTATCTGCCAGAATCCTTTCTGCTCCGTTTCTTAAACCCTCTATCATGACATCTGTTATCACGGGTATAGATTGAGGAGGTCCCATGCTAAAAAGCTGGGAGTGATTAACCACATGCAGCAGAGTAATTTTGCTGCCATGTTTTTGAGCGATAATTTTCGCTTTGCGAGCAGCATTGGTAGAGAACTTGGAGCCGTCGACCGGAACCAGGATATGCTTAAACATAATATTCCCCCCTTAGTTATTGCTTACATATAAATAACAACAGGTTAAAAATTGAACGAATCCAGATAAGACTAAAAACAGATGCAAGTGGAAGTATAAAAATGTGGTGATAAGAACTGCTTAGCTTTATTATACTTTAGATTGGCATATTTCCAAAGAACACCATAAAAAAATAAAAACCCGCAGGTCAGCGGGTAATTACTGAAGACTATATAATCAAGTATCCTTTTCATCGGCCGATGTTTTATCAATATCCCGAGCTCCAAAATAGTGATCCAGAAAATTGTAAAGTTCGACTACCTGTTTGCCTTCCAGGGTTAAACAGGTAGGTTGGATATAGGTACCACTTTCGGTAGTGCTCTCAGCAGAAAATATTCTTAAAAGCAAATGGTCATCTTCCTGCAGGCCGTAACCAAAGTATTTCAAAGCTGCTATAGTGTCATTGCTCTTATCCAGACATTTGGTCATCACATCAAAGCCGCGAGTCTTTTTCATTTATGACACCTCCCCACTATATTTATTGTATTTTAAGAATAATATTTGATTCCCAAAATCATATAAATTGATTTAACAAATTATAGCAGAATAATTAATAAATGTATGTTGGAATTAGTTGGTTGACAAAGTTAAATATATAAGTAAATATATACATATGAACAATTATTCATATATCAAGCGTTAAAAAGAAGGAGTAAGCCCATGTACCAGTTATTTGATGATAGGTGTCAGGTAAGATGCATTCATACTGAGAAGGTGAACCAGGCTCGTCAACAGATGCTGCCGGACGATGTAATAAATAGTCTGGCCGAACTATTCAAAAATATGGGGGATCCGAACCGTTTGAGGATACTTCACGCCCTGCGGCAGCAGGAATTATGTGTTTGCGATTTATCAGTAGTTATTAATTCATCAGAGTCAGCTGTCTCACATCAGCTCAGATTGCTGCGGACCCAAAAATTAGTTAAATTCAGACGAGATGGTAAAGTCTTATATTACTCCCTGGATGATCATCATATAGAGACATTATTCAATCAAGGATTAGAGCATGTAAACGAGCAAAATTCAAGTCGTTGGGATACGGCAGCCAGATAGAATAAGGAAAATAATACTGGAGCAGGCAGATTTTATAGCAACTTAACAACTACATAGCCGGAATATCAAAAATCTCAATAATAGGCAAGCTCATTAATATCAATGCAGTAATAATTAAGATAGCAAGAATCTTGAACTGACCGGGATAAATGTCGCAGAAAGGAAGAAATAAGGCTTATGAAATATTCGCTGCAGGGACTTCATTGCTCCAAATGTGCTCTTAAAATTGAAAATGAA
>CAZBKS010000324.1:0-3490 GCA_964492475.1 uncultured Syntrophomonas sp.
AAGAGTACTCTGCTGAAGCTAATGCTGGGCTTGATCGAGCCCTGGCAAGGGCAGGTGCTGGTATGTGGACAGGAACCCAGGCATTATCGCCATTTAATCGGTTATGTGCCGCAAGCGGCCTCGAGCAATCGCCGTTTTCCCATATCAGTTCGCCAGGTGGTCCTGCAGGGTCGCCTGGCGGGAAAAGCCCCCCTCTTCCATCGTTATCAAAAAATGGATATGGAACTGACTGAGCAGTGCCTGTCGCGTCTGGAAATCCTGGATCTAGCCGAGCGCCAGATAGGCCAGCTGTCCGGGGGACAGTGGCAGCGGGTCCTTATAGCCCGGGCACTGGTAGTGCAGCCTAAAATACTGCTGCTGGACGAACCTACCAACAGCTTGGATGCTTATGGCAGCACCCTGATATACGAACTGCTGCAAGAATTAAATCAGGATGTTAGCATAGTAATGGTTACTCACGATACCCTTGCCATTAGTTCCTATGTAAAAGATATTGCCTGTATTAATCATGTTCTGCATTATCATGGTGAGCCTGATATCAGTCCCGAGCTGGTATTGGAAGTGTATGGCTGTCCGGTGGAGCTAATCGCCCATGGGGTGCCCCACCGGGTTTTAAAAGAACATGGAGGAATACAATGATATCAGCTTTGTTAAACTACAATTTTCTGCAGAACGCCTTTATGGCAGCTTTGCTGGCCAGTATCGCCTGCGGTATACTGGGTACCATTATTGTTGAAAGAAAACTGGTTATGATGAGCGGGGGAATTGCCCATACCGCCTTTGGGGGTATTGGCCTGGGCTATTATCTCCGGGTAGAACCGATTTACACCGCCCTGGTGTTCTCACTTGTGTCTGCTCTATCTATTGCCCATATTCAGCGCCGGGTCGAACTGGTTCCCGATGTCCTGATAGGCATGTTCTGGCCGCTGGGAATGGCACTGGGCATAATTTTTATTAACCTTACCCCAGGGTATCCTCCCAGTATGAGCAGTTACCTTTTTGGCGATATCCTGACCGTATCACGGGCAGATCTGCTGGTTATGGCGGTTTTGGATTTGTTGCTGCTGCTGACTACGGTGGGATTTTATCATCTGCTGCAGGCATATTGGTTTGATGAAGAGTTCAGCACTGCCCTGGGACTGCCAGTGATCTTGGCTGAAGCGTTAACTTATGCTATGATAGCTATAACTGTGGTAGTGTTAATCCGCGTGGTGGGTATTATCCTTATTCTGGCGTTGCTCTGTGTTCCGCCGGCCCTATCCCGTTTTTTCCGCTCTGATTTTTCTGGCATTATGGTGCTATCGGTGATAATTGGAGCGCTCCTCTGCTTGGCCGGGTTGTGGCTGTCTTATAGCTACAGCATTCCCACTGGAGCCGCAATTGTTATTTTTTCGGTGCTGATATATATTTGCAGCTATTTATACTTCAAGACGGACGTTATAAATTCAGGTAAAACATTTGACTCCCGGGCACCGGGCAAAGACAGGTTCAAAATCGGAAAGGAGTCCAGAGATGATGGACTTAAGCAGTATTGAACAGCAGCTGGCTGGTAAAGGATTCAGGATGACTCAACCCCGGCGGATAATTTTGAAAGCCCTTATGGAAATCCCAGGTTGGGTAACCGCCAAGGAGTTGTATGATGACATTTCTCAACACCCAGGGAATATTGATTTTTCCACGGTATGCCGCAATCTTGACGCTATGACCGGCCTGGAAGTGCTGTGCCGGGTTGACCGGAAGAACAATGGGATATTTTCCTACTGCCTGAGGGAAAAAAAGGAACATCACCATCACCTGATTTGCCGCTCTTGTGGTAAAACCAGTATCATCAACACCTGCCCGCTCAACAGCCTGAGTCCTGAATTGACAGAAGGATTCAGCGATCTGGAATGCCGCTTCGAAGTATATGGCATATGCGAAGATTGCCGATCAAAATGAACATTATTTTATTGAAGGGACGGGAAATAACTCTTATTAAACCGGCCGGTTAGGTACTGATCATACTGAAGAAATATAAAATACCGGTTTAGCAAGCTGAACAGGATATTAATGCTTGTGGTTTTCGATTATAATATGCTGGAGAATATATAGTGAAAGATAAGACTAATATGACAACAACATTCCTTGATTCCAGTAAGAATAATGCAGGTCAGCTTAAATCACCTTCTGACCTGGAAGCAGACTTGGAAAGACCGAACCCCATAAAGCCTGGAGATTGGATGCTTATAATCTTTATTGCAATAGCGGTGACCTATTTCCTGGTTGCATTAATTAAGTCGAGTAGTTTGCTGCCCAATGTTGATATATCCTATTTGCTGGTATTTAATACCGTCTTTATAAGCATATTAATACAGGCTTTTCCGTTTTTATTGCTGGGGGTACTGGTAGCATCTGTTATACAGGTGTTTATTTCCAGTGAAACCATTGCCAGAATATTTCCCCGTAGTTCAGGTTTGGGCTTCATTGCAGCTATGCTGGCCGGGGTATTTTTTCCGTTATGTGATTGTGCTGTGGTACCGGTTGCCGCTGGTCTGGTAAAAAGAGGAGTGCCATTACCCGTTGCGGTTACCTTTTTATTAGCAGCGCCTATTGTGAATCCGATTGTTATTGCTTCAACCTGGTATGCCTTTCCCAACCAACCATACCTGGCTTTATTGCGGGTCTACTTTGGCCTGATTATTGCTTTTGCAGGAGGATTCATGTTCAGACTTTTTCCCGAGGAGAATGTACTGCTTTTAACAGCTGAAAACCCAAACAGCTGTTCCTGCAGCTGCAGTTGCGGTCATAACCATGTTGAGATGATGGGATTCAAGGAACGGGTCCAGGCGATTTTTCAGCATGCTGCCCAGGAGTTTTTTCAAGTAGGGAAATTTCTGATTTTCGGAGCTTTATTATCCAGCGCAGCGCAGGTTTTTGTGCCCAGAGAAGTTTTAACTGGCGTGGGTGGAGTTGTGGTTCCGATTCTTATTATGATGACAGCGGCTTTCGTGCTTTCGGTATGTTCGACATCAGATGCCTTTATTGCCCGAACCTTTGCGAATCAGTTCCCGATGGGAGCAATAATGGGCTTCATGATACTGGGGCCTATGATTGATATAAAAAACCTGCTGATGCTTTCAGGCAGTTTTCAAAAACGAGTAGTAATCAAATTAGTATTAATAATCTTTTGTTTTACCTTAACCCTGATGCTTGTAGTAGCACCTTTACTAAATTGAAGGAGAACGCCATGAGAGATTTTCTGGCTATATTAAACCTGGATGCTCTATTAAAGATAATTATTTTACTTGGCTTCGCATTGTTCTTTTGCTTAATTATTCAAAACGGGCAGGTGCTGATGTATGTCCATCCCAGGATAGTACCTTATATGAAGTTTGCGATTATAGTTATGATCCTGATGGTTGTTTTTATCCTGCCGGATTTATGGAGAAAACAGAAAAATGTAAGCTGCTTGTCTTACTTAATATTTTTACTGCCCTTACTTACTGCCTTT
>CAZBKS010000325.1:0-3476 GCA_964492475.1 uncultured Syntrophomonas sp.
TATCTTTTCCAACCTGGTGTCCGCTGGCCGTCAGATAGTTTTTTACCGTCTTTTCAGCCAGGTCGGGATGATTATTGTGCTGGCTGAGGTGAGCCAGGAAAACTCTCATTCCTTCCCGGCAGTTGATGCGGGACAGCAATCTTCCCGCATTGACGTTGGACAGATGGCCGCTGCTGCTTTTGATTCGCTGTTTCAGAAAGTAGGGATAAGGTCCATTTTCAAGCATATCCAGATCATGGTTGGCTTCCAGTACCACAGCATCGGCGCACTCCAGGGCCTTCTCCACCCCGGCTGTTACCACTCCCAGGTCGGTTGCCATTACCACCTTTTTGCCTTGATAAAAGAAACTGAATCCTACCGTATCGGCTGCGTCGTGTGAAATATCAAATGCTGTTATGCCAACGTTCCTTATACTGAACTCATGCTCTATTTCCAGGCAGCATGGTGCAGGAAATCCATGTCTGCAGGAGAGCTTTTCCCATGTTCCGGGCCTGGTATACACCGGAATATGGTGACGGCGGATAAAAACATCCAATCCCTTAATATGATCATTATGCTCATGGGTCAACAAAACCCCATTCAGGTCGCATGCTCTCAGGCCGACTTCGGCCAGCCCCCGTTCAATCCTGCGAGCACTGATACCGGCATCCAGCAGTATTGCGGTATCCCCAAATTTAAAAACGGCCGCATTGCCAGTGCTGCCACTGGCCAGTATATGTATTTCCACGCTTAGCTTTAGCTCCTTTACATATCAAGTGTGTCAGAAGACCTTCCCGTGACACTATTAAAACTGCACCTGCCTAACAGCAGCAAATCATGTATTATATTATACAGAATTAACGGTTAAATTTGGCGTAAAAAGAACCATATGACAGGAGGAGATTATGTTTAAGTGGGGCATAAATAAAAGGACGGTAAGAGAATTGCGGCGCCAACAGGGTTTTACTGCACGTGAGCTGGCCGCTATCGTAAAAGTAGATACTGTAGTAATACTGAAGGTAGATGACATAAAATTGAAGGATGTCCCCGAACCATTGAAATCCAAGCTGCAGCCTTATCTGTAAGTGGGAAAAGGAACCTGTCCCGGTTTCCCGCTATCTTGCATTATTTATGTATACCAGGTATACTTATATTGTGCCTGCGGTATACCATTGGTCGATAATTATGAAACTGTTGTTTTTTCTTGAAACACAATTTTCTACAGTTGCGATGTGCGGATTGACGGAGGGTAAAATATGCATGGGAAAAAACCGTTTATTGTCATGGTGTTGCTAGGTCTTATTGGATGTGCTTCATACTGGGGCTATGATCATTATTATCGCCCCTCCGGCAGCTGGCTGGAGGCCAGCGGCACCATTGAAGCGGAAAGTGTGGAGCTCAATGCCCGCGTCAGTGGTACTCTGATTAGCATGGCCGGTGGGGAAGGCGATGCGGTATCAAAAGGACATTTAATTGCCGAGCTTTCACGTAATGATCTACAGGCCCAAAGAGAACGTGATGCATTGGCAGTCACAGCCCTGGAAGCTAAATTGGATGACTTGCTGTCTGGAGCTCGATCTCAGGAAATCAAAGAAGCTTCCGCTCAGGTCAGCATTGCATCGGCCAGCCTGCAACAGGTCGATTTGGACCTGGAAAGAACCAAGCGACTCTATGAAGCGGGGGCCGTATCAGAAGTAGAACTGCAGCAGATGCAGCTGAGCCGCGACAATCTGGTCCATCAACTGGAAGCTGCCGAGGCCCGTCTGAGCCTTTTGCAAGCCGGAAATCGGCCGGGGGTAATCGAGGCGGCAGCGGCTGAGTTGGAACGAAGTAAAGCAGTTTTAAAAGCAGCTGATGCACAGCTGGAGGATTTGCAAATTTTTTCTCCTATTGACGGGGTTATCAGCAGCGAAAATTATGTAGTAGGAGAATATGTGCAGGCGGGTTCCTCCTTGGCCCGAGTTACTAATTTACAGGATATGTGGATTAAAGTATATATTCCTACCGATGATCTGCCCCGCATCAAGTTACAACAAAAAGCTAGTATTCATGTCAGCGGCAGTGATCAATCGTTCACCGGCACCGTGGTGCATATAGCCGCCGAGGGAGAATTCACTCCCAAAACTATACAGACTAAAAAAGAACGAACTAATGTAGTATATGCGGTCAAACTAGCTATAGATAATGAAACCGGCCTGTTGAAACCAGGTATGCCAGCGGATGTTATATTTGATAGGAGCGATTCGGATGCTTAACAGCCGCCAGGTCAGCAAAAGCTTTGGAACCACCTTGGCCGTAGATGAACTATCCCTCCAGATAAATAAGGGAGAAATCTTCGGACTGGTAGGACCGGATGGGGCCGGCAAGACTACTTTCCTGCGCATGATTTGCAACTTAATAGACCCTGATAAAGGGGATATTGCTATTGATGGTTCTGAGGCCAGGACTTTTCCCCGCCATAGGCTGGGGTATATGCCCCAAAAATTCAGTCTATATGGCGATCTGACCATAATGGAAAACATTAATTTCTTCGCTTCCTTGTACAGCCTGGACAAGAATATTACCCGGCAGCGCTCTGAAGAAATGCTGCGAATCACCGGGCTTACCGGTTTTGAAAATCGTCTGGCGGATAATCTTTCCGGCGGCATGAAACAGAAATTAGCCCTTACCTCGGCACTTATGACCCGTCCTGAGCTTATGGTGCTGGATGAGCCAACCTATGGGGTAGATCCGGAATCGCGCAAGGAATTCTGGCAGATTTTATACCGGCTTAATGAAGGCGGAATTACTATATTGATTTCTACCCCTTACATGGATGAAGCTGAACTCTGCCATCGGGTGGCTCTGGTCAATTCAGGTAAACTGGTTGCATGCGATTCTCCAGCCGGGCTAAAAAATCTGTTTGCCCAGCGGGTAGTACAGGTGCGAGCTGATATTGGCGATCCATACTTTTTTGATTCTTGTCCCGAGGTTATCGACTCCTCTTACTATTCCAGCCGATTTCACCTGCTGGTAGACAACAATAAGCAGACATTTACCGCCCTTAAACAATATGCATTAAATAAAGGTTTTCCGGATATCAAGTTAAGCTATATATCTCCCAGTATGGAGGATGTGTTTGCGTTTCTGGCCGAACCCCGACTGCACAAGCAGCTGGATGACATTCAATAATTATTAGGACATGAACAGCAGGGAGGCAGCTTCCCGTGGAATATACTATTACTACCAGTAATTTAACAAAAATGTTTGGTTCCTTTACTGCGGTGGACAGCATCAATCTAAATATCAAGCCCGGCGAGATTTGCGCTTTTCTGGGGCCTAATGGGGCTGGTAAAACTACTGCTATACGCATGCTGTGCGGCATACTGGAACCCAGTTCCGGCACCGGCAGCGTGCTGGGTCATGATCTGGTAAAAAATACGGAAGAGATCAAACAAAAATTGGGCTACATGTCGCAGAAATTCAGCCTTTACGAGGATTTGACCGTCAGCGAGAAT
>CAZBKS010000326.1:0-3464 GCA_964492475.1 uncultured Syntrophomonas sp.
GTGTTTCTGCCATGCTCCGTCGACGGCTCCTGCATATTTATGCATCCAAACAGGGAATAATAGTTTGAAAAAAATGATCCTGGAGCAGAATATCTGTCCAGGATCATCCAGCTACTTACGATCTAAGCTGTTGAGTAACCTTTTCCATTTTTACCTGCTGCATTATCAGGTTGAGCGTTGCAGAATCCAGAGTACCAGTTGGGTCCAGCGATTGCTGCTGCTGAAACTCTCGGATAAACTGACTGTATTCCTGTCCCTCCTGCAAACCCAGCGCGGTAAGCATGGCTTCTATTTCCGCTTTCTCGACCTTGTCTACCACCATCATTTCTGTACTGCTCTGCGCCCCCTCAGTCGACGAAGCAGTCTGGGCATCCGTTAAACACGCAACGCTGCATCCTTCTGTTGCTGTACTGGTATCAGATATATCTGGACCAATGCTTTTGTCTCCGGTTTGCTGTTCGGCTATTACTGCTCCCGGTTCCAGATTCTGATTCATAACAACTTTATAACAACTAGCGAAGGCCAGCGTATATCCGCTCACAAGAGCAGCTGATGCAATAAAAACCAGCAAAATAAAGTGCTCCTTCTTCATTCCTACTAACCTCCTAAATTAATTATTTATATTGTACAATAATCCTAAATATTTTGCAATATAAAAATATATAGGACTAATGGCTAAAAAACGGAATGGATAATATTGTAATATATGATTAAACTGCGTACAACAAGGAAATAAACCAAATATTTTTGATGATTTACACATTATAGATAAATAACCAGAAGATCACTAAAAGGAAATATTGGAAAATAAAAAATCCCTATAAATAGGGATCTTTAAGCTAATTGGTGCCCGAGAGAGGATTCGAACCTCCACGTCCTGAGGACGGTTGATTTTGAGTCAACTGTGTCTGCCATTCCACCACTCGGGCAAAAAAATATTCAAGTTAAACGCAAACTTTATTATAATTTCCTGGCCAGTGCTTGTCAAGGAAGTTTATTCAGTTTTATCACTGCCATTGCTGGATGACCCGACCATAATCCCTTGTTTTGCCCTGGTGATGAAATTAATAACTGTCTTTACATAAGAAGGCAGGAGAGGAGCAAAGGGTTAAGCTTGTTTTTAACGAATTTAATATAAGGCATTAGATCATTTATTTATCTTTCCATGCTATTTAATTGCGGCAGAATTCGAAACAGGGGAGATACCTTATATGTTAATAGAGAAAGACTTGATACTCCGGAGTCGGCAGGGAGAAACCCGGGCTTTTGAGGAATTGGTAATGGAATATCAGACCAGAGTATATACGTTATGTTTCAGGTATATGGGGAACGAAGAGGATGCATATGATATGGCTCAGGAAACCTTCATTAAAGCTTTTCGTTCTTTACAATCTTTTCAAGGTAAATCTCGCTTCGGTACCTGGCTGTACCGGGTGGCAACTAATATCTGCCTGGATGAAATAAGGCGGCGTAAGAGAAGAGTTAGTACTGTATCCATTCATGAACCACTGGAGACAGCTGACAGTGAAGTGGAAAAAGAAGTTGCTGACGTGCGGCCGACGGCAGAAACCCTGTATGAACAAAAGGAGTTGTCCCTTTATATACAGACATTACTTGACCATATGAACCCTGAGCACAGAACCATCATCATATTACGAGATATGATGGGATTGAGTTATGAGGAAATAGGGGAAGTGTTAAATTGTTCTACTGGTACCGTTAAATCCCGCTTGAGTAGAGCAAGAACCATTTTCAGAAATAATTTTATAAAAAGGGAACTTTTACCTTAAACTCCCCGTCTAATACGGGGAGGATAAGTCTATGCGTTGTTTTAAGGTACGGTCACTTTTGTCTGCATACCTGGATGATATGCTTGATATCAATGAGACCCGGATGGTAAAAGATCATTTACGACATTGTGCGTTTTGCACAAGAGAGCTGGAAGATTTAAAATACTGTCGGAGTATTATGTATCTGCTGGAAGAACCCGTTTTGCCAGAAGGGTTTGCGATAGATCTGCATAGAAAATTAATCAAGTTAAGTTAGTCATGAATTCTGTGTAATGGGGACGGTTTTTGCGACACGCTCAAAAGTGTATCGCAAAAACCGTCCCCATTACATTTTCCCCATGACATTAAAAGAGCTGAAGTCTGTTTATTGCCGGGCAGGAATTGTTATAATGGGGAATAGGCAAGTAAATTAGGAAAAGGATGGGCAGGATGAATCAAAAAATTATGTTGATAGATGGAAACAGCCTATTATACAGAGCATTCTATGCTCTGCCGCTATTGCAAACCAGCCGGGGAATCTTTACTAATGGCGTATATGGGTTTTTTACCATGTTTAACCGGGTGGTAGCGGAAGAAAAACCATCTCACATAGTAGTAGCTTTTGATAAGAGCCGCGATACTTTTCGGAGGGAAATGTATCAGGCTTATAAAGCTAACCGCAATGCTCCTCCTGATGAGCTGCGAGGACAATTCAATCTGCTCCGGGAGGTACTGAAAGCGCGTAATATTGAATATCTGGAAGCGGATGGATACGAGGCCGACGATATAATCGGTACCCTGTGCCGGAAGGCGGAAGAAAAAGGTATGGAGACCGTGGTGGTAACCGGGGACGGTGATACCCTTCAGCTGGTCTCGGAGCAGGTTAATGTTATTATGACCCGCAAAGGAATCAGCGAGATAGAAAAATATGATCCGGCTAAGGTTAAGGAAAAGTGGGAAGTGAACCCTGAGCAGATGAAGGATATTAAAGGCTTGATGGGCGATTCCTCCGATAATATTCCGGGAGTGCCGGGCGTGGGGGCAAAAACTGCTATCAAGTTAATAAAGGAATTCGGAGGATTGGAAAATCTATATGAACACCTGGACCAGGTAAAAGGCAAAAAGCTGGCAGAAAAATTACTGGAGTACCGGGAGCAGGCTTTTTTAAGCCGGGAGCTGGGCACCATTGCGACAGATATTGAGCTCGAAAAAAATATGGAAAAATATCTGCTTAAAGAAGCGGATTATGAAAGCCTGAAGAAGATTTATAAGGAACTGGAATTTAATAACTTTCTAAGGGAACTGGAAGACCGACAGATAGAAAAGACCACGGAAACGGCATCGAACCAACGGCTTTCGGTGATGGAAATTGCTTCTCCAATAGAGATGGCCGATTTGATAAAAACAGCAGAGCAGGAAGGAATTTCCCTGCTATAAAGTTAAGAAGTTAACAGCGTCCCTATGTTTCTTCCTTTTTTTATCCTTGCATAGCTCAACTATCTTTCTGTCTTCGGTGCCGTCCACTAATACGATTATTACAAACCGATATTGCATGCGGTAGGCAATGGACTGCCCCAAAATATCTCTCGCTGATTGGCCGCCTGAAATAACTTTAATTTCAATTGCAGTACCATCATTTCCTATGGAGGCATCAGGCCTATGACAAAATCCAAAAAGATTAGCTTGCATAATTTT
>CAZBKS010000327.1:0-3463 GCA_964492475.1 uncultured Syntrophomonas sp.
AGCCCATCATCGCCTTGACTTGCAGCCAACATTTTCGTAAGTTCAAGATTAATACCTGCCAGTTCTTTCATCAGGGCTTTGCCCTGGTGGGCCAGCCGCCGTTGATTGACATTCATGTGTTCTTTGGCAGCAGGCAGTTCCTTTATAAGATGACTGCGAAGAGATTGAGATAAAAAGTATAGTACATCCCGATCCTCCGGCTTCCTGGGCCAGCCTGCTTTTCCGTCAATGATATCCGTTAACTTTACTTTATTCCGTACCTGTTTTACAAAAGCTTTGAATTGTACAGCATGATCCGGCGACAAGCAGCCATATGCCAAAACTTCCAGCACCTCTTCACTTATCTTGTCTCCAAATTCATGAAGTCCATCGCTTAACATGTGCCATGATCTCGGGGTGGAAAAAGGCTCTTCGTGCTTTGGCGGCTGAGTCCATAAATGATCAGGACGCAGTTTTATATATTCCACTACCAGTGGATGTATGTTGTTAAATGCAGCCCATTCCAGCCAATCACGGTGGGATGTTTGTAAATGTACATGAATCATCCGGTTTATGAGGGCTGATGACATTGGACGAACAATGGCACTATCCTGCGAGCGGTTGCCTGCCCCAATAACAATAGACCCTTCCGGAAGGGTATATTCCCCTACCCGGTGTTCATGAATCAGGCTGTAAAATGCCTTTTGAACTTCATTTGAACAAGCATTAAGCTCATCAAGGAATAGGCAGTATGGCTCTTTTCGTGCAATCATCTTGGGGGGGCAGAACACACTGCAGCCTTGAATGATTTGCGGCACCCCCATGATGTCCTCGGGTGCAAGCTGACTTCCCAGTAATGAGATACAAGGCAATCCCAAATCTTCTGCAAATTTTTGTACCAATGAAGATTTCCCAATCCCTGGGGGACCCCATATAAATACTGGCCGAACAAGCGCCACATTTAGCAGCAGATCAGCTAATTGTTTTTGCGTTACAGTATAAGTCGTATTCATTTATTCTTCCTCTCTAATTCTTTTCCTAATTGAAATCTGCCTTCACTTTTTCCTCCTAACCTTTGACGGTTAAAAGCAGCTTAAAAAAAGGCATAAAAAAACCGTGGAAGCTAACCCCACGGAAAAAAGACAATAAAAAACACGATAACCTCGTGTTGTTCCAAGACCATATTGTTCCTTTTAAATATTTCCAGGTTACTTCATCCCAGGCCAGAAGTTAATATCATCTGACCCCTATTAAGTTAAAGCATAAATTCACCTATTAAATAATTCACTCTGACCACTCCTCCTATAATATAGTAGAAATTAACAACGTATACAGTATACAAGGCTAAGTACATAATGTCAATATGTGGTATAAATAAAAATAGAATAGAATTAACCTTGCTACTGGCAATGTCCAATGTATTTTTGACTTTAGAAATGATGGCCCGGCCAAGGATGTATTGATGGGATCGGAAAACTACGAAATGATACCATCGGCCAGGCCAGAGTAGCATTTGAACCAGCGGACCTCAAACCCTATGAAATACTTAGAGTAAAATCTGACCGGTTTATTTATAAATTAAATATTATTTATGGGATAATTTTGACTTTGAACCGGAATCAGACCTGGTTGGTTAGACAGAAGAACCGTCCTCGTGTCTGTCTATTCTTTTACAACCATGACTGCACACTTGGCAGCTTGTATTACAGAATCAGAAACACTACAATGAATCAGGCGACTTATAGCGCCAAAATTTCTTTTTCCCATTATTATTAAGTCAATATCCAATAACCCAGCGAAATTAACCAGGTTTGGCCCGATCATAGCTAGACCGGGCTTATCTTCTATTACTTTGCTTTGCACCTTTATGCCCTGGTCTTCAGCTTTTTTTACCGCTTGGATAATAATGTCATTCAGCTTCTTACGATCCTTCGATATGAGAGTATTCACAGCGTTATCGTCCGAGGTTTCAAAACTCTCAAAAATACTAAATGGATTAAATACTGTTACCAGAAAAATCTCAGCAGAGATGTTTTTGGCTATATACACAGCAGTATTCAGAGCTTGATTGGCTTCATAGCTACCATCATAGGCTACCATTATTTTCTTAATCATAGGATTACCTTCTTTCTAAAAATCCTGCTCGGTAATGTTCGATGCTTTTTACTCTAATATTATAGTCGCTAATTTTTCAGTTAACAAAGTTCACCAGGCAATTTAACCGTACTAATCAAATACTTGATTTAGTATGGCAAGGGCTTACTTCAAATCTTCCTTACGTCTCTTATGGCAATATAACAATATTATTAGCAACTGCCCGCTGGGTTCCATCAGAAGGACGGTTTAATACTTTGCCCTTGAAAACCATGGTGCTGGAACCACCGCCATCCAGGTTGTAACCCTCCTTAACTCCCAGCTCGGCAAGCTTGTATTGGAGTCTCTCCAGGGTTACGCCTGAACTCCAATCTGACTGGCGCCCGTCCACCACGATCAAGATAAAATCACCGTTGGCATACTCGCCGATAATGGTTCGGGGTTGTTTGGTGGTTTCCCATTCCCTGGGGACAGCCTGGGGTTGACCATCTTTGATCAGAACGGGAAGGAAACTGACCCCCTGTTGAGGATTAAGGCGGGTTAAGCTTTCTTCATCATAGAATTTACCGCCGATTAGATCGCCATTCCGGCTGATGCCAGCAAAGAAGACATCTCCATTGGAAGGATGAAACCCGTTAACAAACTCTCCGTCTACCACGGTATTGCCGATGGGCCGAATCTGATCTCCGGAAGAATAAAAGCCTCCTCCATTTACTCCTAAAATGGCTCCGGTCCTGGTGACTGCACTGCTCGTTGTTTCTGAGGAACCTAACTGGTCCTGGCCCAGGACTACTTTGACTGCTTCAGGATCAAACAGCTTGACTTTAGCTATGTACCCACGGTATCCCAATTCATCCAATTTAAATACCTTGATATTTACCTTGTCTGAAATATAAGAGTCGATAGGCGGCCCCAGCATAGCCAGAATCCGTTCTTCATAAATTTGATCTGACATCTCCTTGTGGCCTTGACTGATACTGGCCAGTTCTTCCAGAGTCTGTTCCTGCTCCCGATACTCCTTTTCCAGCTCCGCTGCCGTTTCACTGACCGTTACGGCATTCTGGTGAAGGGTTGAGATACTCGTTTCCAAGTGTTCGATGTTCTGACTTATTTCCTGAGCCGGTAAAGACATCTGATTGGTATAATTATCAATGCCCATAATGGCCACGCCGGGACCTATAAATGGTCCCAGCAAAAATATAAAGACGATAATAATCAAATAAGGTTTCCATTTCATAAGACTACCTCTTTCAATAAAATAAGCAGTGGCCAACAAAGGGACGTTCTTTTTGTTGGATCGGGTTGGGAAGCAAAAAGAACGTTTGCTTCCTATGGTGCTTCTTTAAGAACATTGAGGCTGCGTTCCAATGCTTGAAGCTGTTGATCAAGA
>CAZBKS010000328.1:0-3454 GCA_964492475.1 uncultured Syntrophomonas sp.
TGGTTCTTATAATAATTTTCAAGATTGGTAAAGATATCTGGATTCAACTGGGCTACCAGCTCCAATATACCATTTTCAACCGGGTTCATATTAGGTTCAT
This sequence comes from uncultured Syntrophomonas sp., assembly GCA_964492475.1. Lineage (GTDB taxonomy): Bacteria > Bacillota > Syntrophomonadia > Syntrophomonadales > Syntrophomonadaceae > JAAYJK01. The sequence goes on from CAZBKS010000328.1 coordinate 101, forward strand.
CTGAATATTGCATTTCATAGTTTTTTACTGCTCCCTGCTTGAATTTTGCGAAGGTAGCTTCGACCATCGAGCTGTAGTCGGTTTCACCCTCATATGGGCGAACTTCAATACATATAGCATTTTTACGGATCCTGATCTTATTTCCGTCTATAAGCAGGCAATATCTTATACCGCTCAAATCCTCTTTAAGCTTGCCGGTATCTGACAGGAGTGATCTAAAACCCACAGATTGGGAATATTGACTTAAGAATTTACGAAATGCCAAGAAACCCCGGGACTGCAGTTCTGCCTCGGCTAAATCATCTGCCAGGCGATTAATTGCCTCACAATAGATCCCTATTGCATCCAGGAACCATACTTCCTTCTGCAACTGGTAATAAAGTTTCTCTGCCTGGTTAAGATGTTTGTCCATTGATCGCAGGTTTTCGGCAAACGATTTAATGCTTTCATAAAGAGATTGCTTTTCCAGGTCCTGCATAATTTCCTGACGATAGTAAATAGTATCTTTATCTACAGAAGTATAAAAGAAGGGTTTGAGCTTATATTCCTGTTTATTATTATTTATTGCATCTATTAGCTGGTCAAGATTCAAATCATTAAAGAAAGCCGGGGGGCTTTCCAGCAACAGGTCTCTGTTTTTCTCAAAGAGAATACTGTGGAAAGTCATAGCGATTTCACCTCCTGGGTAAGATTGAACCAATAAACATTATTTATATCCAATAAAAAAGCTCCTACCTCAATGGATAGGAGCTATCAGCTGCAAAGCGTTTGAGCCGATATGGGCTCAGGCGAGCACCATCACCTGTGTATTTAACCTAACATCCTACATTATAGGAGATTGAGTGCTATATATCAAGAATCAAGAATATCACCGATTGGGACTATTGTTTTGTTCAACTTCTGTTGGAAACGACAGTTTAAATAACCCCCTTTCAACTGCTGCCCTGGATTGTATCAAATAAGTTAATAAACAGACTTGTTATAAAACCAATAATCCCCTATAATATTGAAACAACGGGTGATGGTGCCCACCCGAGCTAAAACAGCTCAAACGCTCTTGAAAGCTAATGGCTCCTGCTTTGCAAGCAGGAGCTTTTAATATTGGGAGGTATACGATGAAACAATCCATGAATATTTTAAAATTCACCGCTGCCAAATGGAATATGTCGGCTAGAATGCTTGAAGTAATCAAAGGTTTGGAGCAACAAGCTGAGCATCAAAACCTAAATGTTGCTTTTATGGGCCAGATGAAACGAGGAAAGTCTACCTTGATCAACGCCTTGCTGGGACAAGATGTGCTTCCTTCGGGAGTAGTCCCGGTAACCTCTATTATTACAGCTATAGTCTACGGGGAACAACCCCGGGTTATTATAGAATATGACAATTCCACGATAGAGGATATCGATCCCTCCCGCATCAAAGAATTTGTCTCGGAAACACTTAATCCTCAGAATACCAAAGGCATTAAATTGGTTTCTTTGTTTACCCCATCTGATCTGCTGCAGGCAGGTATAAGCATCTTTGATACTCCGGGAGTAGGTTCTATTTATCTTCACAATACTCAAACCGCTACAGAATTTTTGGATTCCATCGATGTGGCCATATTTATCTTTTCGGTAGACACACCGTTGAATGATACTGAACTAAATTTTCTAAATGTCATGAAATCCCATGGGATAAGGATTTTGTTCATACTCAATAAACTCGATATGGTGAGTGAAGATGAACTGCAGCAGCTCATTGAATTTTCCAAAAACGCAATTGCCTCCCACCTTCAAATGGATGATGTACAGGTCATAGCAGTTTCAGCACTGCAAGGCTTGGATGGCAAACTCGATAATAACCCCGGCCTGGTTAAAAGCAGCGGGATAAAAGACCTGGAGCAGTACCTGTTCAACCGCCTGGCCCTGAGAAAAAGCGAACTGCTCAATACATCACTGGAAAATCGAATGAATAAAACGGTCCTAAAGCTCATGCAAATGCTGGAACTGCAAAGACAGGCCCTGCTAACACCCCTGGAAATGCTGACTGCCAATATCGATGCCTTTAAACGTTTTATAGAAGACGTCGCCCTGACCAGAAAGGAATTGGAAAGCCTGCTGGAAAGCAACATTAAAAACATCTTGCGGGATTTTGATGACCTGTCATCAGCCTTTCAGAAGAATACTATTCCCCTGGTCAATGAAAGACTGGAAAACTTCTATAAAAAAAGTCGTCAGCAGGGCAGCCATGAATTTAAGGAACTTATGAACGAAGCCTTCGAGGAGACTATAATGTCAGAAGTAATTCCTTTCCGGGATGAAGCTGCTGCTATGATGGAAAGCACTTTTAACGAAGTTAGTGCTCGTTTTATCAGCCGTCTGGAACGACTCATTGAGGACATCTATAAGGAAGCTGCCGACCTGTTTGGATTGAATTGGGAACAGCAGGTGGATATTCCTCCCCTGCAAACCAATGCCACTGTATACTATAAAATAGGCCGGGAACCCTTGTTCTATGAGATATCAGCCTCAGCCCTGGCCGGCAAACTTCCTGGAGCATTGATCAACCCCATGATCTACCGGGAGGTTGTCAACCGGGTGCCTATAGATGTTGATAGAAACTGCGGCATACTCCGCCATCATTATCTGGAGTGCCTTAAACAGGGAGTTCGTGAACTTAAATTGCTTATGAGTACTATGGTGGAAGAAGCAGTAAATGAAATCAATGGGCAGCTGCAGGAGGCCATAAGCAGACGGGAAAAGAACCAGGAACAAATTGATAATCAAGTAGCGGAGATTGAAAAGGATTTAGAGATTTTAAATCAGCTGCTGCCACAGAGGTCTGCAGCAATTAGATAAACGGGAGTTAGCTGGCAGACTGCAAGTATAGGCATTGTTATGGGTTTTATTATGTTTGCCGGCACCTATGCAGGACGGGAAGTTGTTAAAAAACTATCCGTTGTATGGTTTGTCAGGATTATTGAAATTGTTATGTTATTGGCTGCAGTTCTATTAATTTTGGGGATCATATAGCGGCAAATGTTAAATTCAAAAGCTCATTAACAACTAATTGTCTCAAAAGCCTGAACGAGAAAATTTATTACCCACTTGAATGTATAAAGCCTAATAATAAAGCAAGCCCGTACCACTTTCCAATGATACAGGCCTGTTTTTAGGGATACGGCTTTTTTTATAACTGCTTTTGACTCAGCCTCTTTAATATAATGAACGGATTACCTGAATTTAAAAGAATGCAGTCCCGCGAACAAGGCTGCCTGACCCAGTTCCTCTTCGATTCGAAGCAGCTGGTTATACTTGGCGACCCGGTCAGAACGGGTTGGAGCACCCGTTTTTAATAAGCCGGCATTTACTG
>CAZBKS010000329.1:0-3453 GCA_964492475.1 uncultured Syntrophomonas sp.
ACCGGGGATTCCTTCTGCTCGGCTCCCATGCTGACCATCAGCCCTGAGCTGCAGCAGCGATTGCAAAAATATTCCTATGCGGTGGTGGAAGCCATTGAGGTAGTAGGCGGAACTAATGTTCAATTCGCCCACGATCCCAAAACCGGCCGGGTAGTTATTATTGAAATAAATCCTCGCACCTCCCGTTCTTCGGCTTTAGCTTCCAAAGCCACCGGGTTTCCCATCGCAATGGTATCAACTATGCTGGCGGCGGGGTTGACCCTGGATGAAATCCCCTACTGGCGTGACGGTACCCTGGATAAATATACTCCATCCGGTGATTATGTGGTAATCAAATTCGCCCGCTGGGCCTTTGAAAAATTCCCTGGTTCTCATGACCGTCTGGGGACCCAGATGCGTGCCGTAGGAGAAGTTATGAGCATCGGTAAAAACTATAAAGAGGCCGTGCAAAAATCAATTCGCTCTCTGGAAATCAATCGCTACGGCCTGGGCTTCGCTAAAGATTTCAACCAGCGTTCCCTGGAGGAACTGCTGTCCATGTTGATAGAGCCCTCCAGCGAACGACAGTTCATCATGTATGAGGCATTACGCAAGGGCGCAGATATCCAGCAGCTTTACCAGCTGACCCATATCAAACCGTGGTTTATTGAGCAGATGAAAGAACTGGTTATGCTGGAAGATGAGATAATGACCTACCGGGCAACACAGCTGCCGGATCAGCTGCTGATTCAGGCTAAAAAGGATGGTTTTGCCGACCGCTATCTGGCCATGCTTTTGAATCGGCCGGAAGCGGAGATCCGCCAGCACCGCATCAGGCTGGGGGCAGTTGAAGGATGGGAAGCGGTTCCGGTAAGCGGGGTGGAAAATGCCTCCTACTATTTCTCGACCTATAACGCGCCGGATCAAACCACATCCAGCGACCGACCCAAAGTAATGATCCTGGGTGGAGGCCCCAACCGCATCGGTCAGGGCATTGAATTTGACTACTGCTGCGTGCACACTGCCTTTGCCCTGCGCGATTTGGGCTATGAAACGGTTATTGTCAACTGCAATCCGGAGACAGTTTCTACCGACTATGATACTTCGGATAAATTATACTTCGAACCACTGACGGTGGAAGATGTTTTAAGCATATATGAAAAGGAAAAACCCCTGGGGGTTATCGTTCAGTTCGGGGGGCAAACTCCCTTGAATATTGCCGGAGAACTGGAAAAAGCGGGGGTAAAAATACTGGGCACTACTCCTGACACTATTGACCTGGCCGAAGACCGGGACCGGTTCCGTCATATTATGGAGAAGCTGGATATTCCCATGCCGGAATCGGGAATGGCGGTTAACCTGGAGGAAGCCCTGGCCATTGCTGAACGAATTGGCTATCCTTTGATGGTCAGGCCTTCATATGTTTTAGGCGGACGCGGCATGGAAGTGGTGCATGATGAGGAAATGCTGCGCCAGTATCTGCAAGCCGCAGTCGGGGTTACCCCGGAAAGACCGATTCTGATTGACCGGTTTCTCAGCAATGCTATCGAAGCAGAAGCTGATGCCATTGCGGATGGGAATGATGCTTTTGTGCCAACGGTAATGGAACATATTGAACTGGCTGGTATCCATTCCGGAGACTCAGCCTGTGTGATTCCGCCCATCAGTATCCCAGCCCGGCATATTGATGCCATCGAGGAATACACCCGCAAGATTGCTAAAGAACTTAACGTAGTTGGTCTGATGAATATGCAGTACGCTATTGCAGATGACCGGGTCTATGTTCTGGAAGCCAATCCCCGGGCTTCCCGGACCGTTCCCCTGGTGTCCAAGGTCTGCAACATCTCCATGGCCCGAATTGCGACAGAAATAATGATGGCCAACCACGCTGGCCAGAAGTACTCGGTCAGCAGCCTGGTCTCCAAAAAGATCCCTCATTTCGGAGTGAAAGAAGCGGTGTTTCCCTTCAATATGTTCCAGGAAGTAGATCCCATTCTGGGACCGGAAATGCGATCTACCGGGGAAGTATTAGGTATTGCGGATTCATTTGGCCTGGCTTACTATAAAGCCCAGGAAGCCACCCAGTCTTCCCTGCCCTTATCCGGAACGGTACTGATAAGCGTTAACGATCAGGATAAGCCGGCCGCCCTGGAAACGGCCCGGGAATTTGATAAACTGGGCTTTAAGATCCGGGCCACGGGAGGAACCCATAAATTCCTTCAGGAACAGGGAATCAGGTCGGAAGAGATCAAGAAATTGTATGAAGGCCGTCCCAACATAGTGGATGGCGTCACCAATAAGGAGCTGAACCTGGTCATCAACACCCCGTCGGGTAAACGCAGCCAGCATGATGATTCCTATATCCGCAAGACTGCCATTAAGTATAAAGTGCCATATATTACTACTATGGCCGCGGCCCTGGCCAGTGCCAAGGGTATTGCAGCTTATAAAGCAGACCATAATTCAAAAACCAGCTTAAAATCTCTGCAAGAGTATCATGCTGATATAGACAGGTCCAACTAAACCGCATAACAGGCTATCCTGATAGGGATAACCTCGGTATTGCAAATAGTAAATCGTTAATAAGACGCCAACTGAAAGAGCTCCTGGATTCAAATGAACCCAGGAGCTGTTTTGCAATGACAAAAGCAAAAAAATTACTCTCTTCCGACCCGGGCTTTTCAACCCCGGTCAGCGCATCTACTGCATAAGGGTTAACAGCTTCAATTCAACGCCTCCCATATTACCCGATTTCTGCCCTGGTTTTTAGCCTGATAGAGCATTTGATCAGCATATTCATATAAATTCTCTTCCCGATCATCGGCAGTGGGGATTAATGAAACCCCGCCTATGCTTACCGTCAATACATTTGCCGCTGGAAAATGCCGGTGTTCGATTTCTAGCATTTCTACAGAAAGACGGATCTTTTCCGCTAGCTGATAAGCGCCTGATGTTGGAGTTTCTGGTAAAAGCACCGCGAATTCCTCTCCTCCTACCCGGGCGGCAAAATCTGCCGGTCTCTTCATCTTCTCGATAAGTACAACGGCCAGTTTCTTTAAGGCAATATCTCCCATGGCATGACCATAATGGTCGTTGTATTGTTTGAAACAGTCCACATCAAGAATCGCCAGCGATAGTGGAGTCTTGTTGCGGATAGCTCTTTTAAATTCCCGGGTCAAGCGTTCAGTAAAACTGCGCCGATTAGGTATTTCGGTTAAACCATCTAAAAGAGCATATTTTTCCAGAAGTTTTCGCTGTCGGACCATTTTCATATGATTTCTTACCCGGGCTTTAACAATAGCGGGATTAAATGGTTTGCTTATATAATCAACCGCCCCTAGCAACAGTCCCTTTTCTTCCTCCTCCGACTTGCTGAGTGCAGAAATAAATATTACCGGTATATCTTTTAACTGTTCATTATTTTTCATTTTACTCATGAGCTCATAACCATTCATATCCGGCATCATTACATCC
>CAZBKS010000330.1:0-3449 GCA_964492475.1 uncultured Syntrophomonas sp.
GGTTTTGTCCGGAAGTCTTAATGGCCGACAAAATTTAGCGCAATCGGTAAAATTTATAGTTCTGCAAAAAAAACATAACATCCGGCTGAGCGTCTTTCGATGGGAAGACCTATCAGAGTGTACTCTGAGTGCTTAGACCTGGATTTTAATAAAATATATTGCCTGTTTAAGCAAACCCTTATTAATATAAAAATGGTGCAGAATGGAGTGGGGTTATGAAAGTAAATATCACAGAAACAGTCTTAAGAGACGCCAACCAATCATTGATTGCAACAAGATTGCCTTTCAGTGATTTTGAAGGAATTCTTGAAAAAATCGACAACGCTGGATACTATTCAGTGGAATGCTGGGGTGGAGCAACGTATGACTCCTGTCTCAGATACTTGAATGAGGACCCCTGGGAAAGACTTAGAAAAATTAAATCAAAGATAAAGAAGACCAAGCTCCAGATGCTTTTAAGGGGCCAGAACCTCATCGCCTACAAGCATTATCCGGATGATGTGGTCAGAAAGTTTGTCGAACATGCCATCCAAAATGGAATAGACATCATGAGGATCTTTGATGCCCTTAACGACTTCAGAAATATTGAAGTAGCTGTAGATCAGACCTTAAAAAGCGGGGGGCATGCTCAGGGGGCTATATGCTATACCATTAGCCCTATCCATAATCTGGAAAACTATGTGAAGTGGGGGAAACAGCTGGAAGAGATGGGCGTAGACTCCATTTGCATCAAGGACATGTCAGGAATCATGGGACCACAGGAAGCCTACGATTTGATTAAGGCCCTGAAGGAGACTGTCAAAAAGCCGGTTGTACTCCATACCCATTGCACCACAGGTCTGGGGCCGATCACCTATTTTAAGGCCGTTGAAGCTGGCTGTGATGTCATCGACTGTGCTATTTCGGCTTTCTCTGGCGGAACATCCCAGCCTGCCACTGAATCCCTGCATTTCGCATTGAAGCAGGCCGGCTATGAAACAGGTCTCAACGAAAACATTCTAAAAGAAATTAACGATTTCTTCAAACCGGTCAAAGATAAGTTTCTTCAATCGGGTGTACTGGATCCATATGTACTCGGATCAGAGACAGATGCTCTTGTTTATCAGGTACCCGGAGGAATGCTTTCCAATCTCATTTCACAGTTGAAGCAGAGTAATTCTTTGCACAGGCTCCAGGAAGTGCTGGAGGAAATTCCCAGAGTCAGAAAAGAGCTGGGATACCCTCCTCTTGTTACTCCTATGAGCCAAATAGTTGGGGCTCAGGCAACTACCAATGTGCTCTTGGGAGAACGATACGAGAGTGTATCCATGGAAGTAAAGTCTTATTTGAAAGGTGAGTATGGCAAGGCTCCCGGTGAAGTGGATGCAGAACTGGTGAAAAAGGTTCTGGGAGTAGAAGAGCCTATGACCCATAGATTTGCAGATAATTTGGAACCCGAATTTGAAAAGGTTAAGAAAGAGATTGGCAGTATGGCCAAAAACGATGAAGATGTGCTCTCTTATATCATCTTTCCACCGATTGCTGAAAAATTCTTCAAGCATAGAGAAGAAAGTGCAGCTCTAAAGGTGAATTATACCATAACGAGAATCTAAAGGAGGGTGTTTATGACTTTCTCGGATAGCGTGATGGTTTCCCTGACCGGTATTTCTGTTGTATTCTTGGTGCTGATTATGCTCAGCTTTTTAATTAAGGTTCAATCTGTGGCATTGGGATATATCTCAGTACATCACAGTAAGCTGAGTATAGCTGCGAAGGAAAGAAAAGATGCGAAAAATGTTCCGGTTAAAACAGAAACAGCAATTACGGCAGAAGTACCCGCAACAGCTGATGAAGGGTGGTCGGCAGGAGAATTAAATCTTCTTGGCGTTGATGAAAAAACGGCGGCAATGATTATGGCCATTGTGAGCCATGAGTCTCAAATACCTTTGTCCGAGCTGCAATTCAAGATGATCAAGGCAATTGATTAAAAGGTTCAGATCCTACAATGGGGGTAATGGAAATGAAATATATTGTAACCATTAATGGCAAGAATTACGAAGTCGAAGTCGAAAAAGGACAGGCAAATATCGTGAACACCACCCAAGCTGCCGTAGTACCGGTTAAGGAAGCGGTACCAGTCTCCGCTGTTCCTGTAGCCCCGGCGGCACCGGCTGCGCCGGCAGTTCAGCCTGATACAATAACGGGCGAGCCTCTGAAAGCTCCTCTGCCGGGGAACATTCTTGCTGTAAATGTTCAACAGGGTGCTTCGGTAAAAAAAGGCGATGTTTTGTTTATTCTAGAGGCCATGAAAATGGAAACCCAGATTAAGGCTCCGAGAGATGGAGTGGTTGCTCAGATTATCGTTGCTAAAGGAGCGTCTGTATCAACAGGTGACATCCTTCTTGTGCTGCAATAGTGGAGGAAATAATAATGTCTTTCTCTTTATATGATACATTTATAAAAATATGGAACACTTCAGGTTTTCCAGCCATGACCTGGCAGCAGCTGCTGATGATCTGTGTGGCATGTATCCTGATATATTTAGCCATCGTTAAACAGTATGAGCCTTTGCTGCTCTTGCCTATTGCATTTGGCGTGCTTCTGGCGAACCTGCCTATGGCAGATCTCATGGCGCCGCCGCCAGATGATCACTCGGCACCAGGAGGACTTCTTTATTATCTTTATCAAGGAGTAAAGCTGGGGATTTATCCTTCCCTGATATTCCTGGGCATTGGAGCTATGACCGATTTCGGCCCCCTCATTGCACGGCCTTCCAGCCTGTTTCTTGGGGCGGCGGCTCAGCTGGGTATTTACATTGCCTTTATTGTTGCGATTATGCTGGGATTCAATCCTCAGGAGGCAGCATCCATTGGAATCATTGGCGGTGCTGACGGTCCGACCGCAATCTTTCTTACCACCAAACTGGCGCCGGAATTGCTTCCGGCCATCGCCATCGCAGCATATTCCTATATGGCGCTGATTCCCCTTATTCAACCGCCTATAATGAGGCTTCTCACTACCAAAAAGGAAAGAGAAATTGAAATGGTACAGCTTAGAGAAGTCTCCAGGATTGAAAGAATCGTATTTCCTATAGTGGTGACTATCGTGGTTTGTATGATGCTTCCCGCCGTTGCGCCCCTTATCGGTATGCTGATGCTGGGTAATCTCTTCAGGGAATCCGGTGTTGTGGAAAGGCTCAATAATACGGTGCAAAACGCACTGATCAATATCGTCACTATCTTTCTTGGAACTACCGTAGGCGCTACCGCTGTGGCAGAAACATTCTTGAGGCCTGAAACCATTAAGATCGTCGTTTTAGGGCTGATGGCGTTTGTGTTCAGCACTATTGGAGGCTTGCTGTTGGGCAAGCTCATGTGCTTCCTGTCCGGCGGGAAAGTCAATCCGCTCATTGGTTCCGCAGGTGTTTCTGCCGTTCCTGACAGCGCCCGCGTTTCTCAAGTGGTGGGATT
>CAZBKS010000331.1:0-3448 GCA_964492475.1 uncultured Syntrophomonas sp.
TTATTGCAAATAGATGTATTGTCCTGGATGATTTACATAAAGAAACATGTTATCCGGAAAGGTTAAGAGCAACTAACTTGTTAATTAAATATCAAATTAATAAGGGGCTTTAAAATACCGCATGAGCAGGGAATTGGATACAACTTGTACTCCTGGGGTCGTTTTTCAATATGACATTAGAAGATTAAAAGCAAAAGGGGATGAGCCCCAGGGATGAGGCACCTCTGGGCACATGTTCGGTTATCGCCTCACCAACACGGTCGCGAGAGGGCAGGCGAACACGGATTTAAATCGGCCTGGTACCACTTTTGCTTAAAACACATACTGAATAGTCGTTTATTGCTTGAAACGAACATAGAAAGTGGTACCGGAGGGTGAAGTATCTATGTTGATTACGGCATTATGCCTTTCCGCTATACTATAACAAACAGATAGGCCCAGGCCGGTGCCATGTTCTTTAGTGGTGAAGAAAGGAGTCCCAAGTTTATTCATGATTTCCGCTGGCATTCCGCAGCCCTCGTCTTTAACTTCCAGAACTATGTCATTGTCTTCCATATAAGTGCGAATAGTAATAGTCTGGTTGGGTGCCACGGCTTCCATGGCATTGCGGACCAGGTTCAGCAGCAACTGCCGGATTTCTTTGCGGTCCAGTAGTTGATCAGGGATATCCTCAAGCTGTATTGCTATGTGTTTATCGTTAGCAAGGGCATCGGCTTGAATTAAAATACTGAGATTATCAATAATGTGGTTGATATTACCTGGCTCTAATTGCAGTTTTATATTGGGAGCCAGAGAAAGAAATTCTGAAATAATTGAATCAGCCCGGTCTAATTCTTCAATCATGATTTCGAAATATTCTACATCCTCCAGGTATTCCGGTTTATTTTTAAGCATTTGCAGAAAACCCCGGACCGTAGTCATTGGATTTCTGGTTTCGTGGCTAATGCTGGCTGCCATTTGTCCAATTAAATTGAGTCTGTCCAGCCGGGCCATCTCTTCCTGTATTTGAATTCTCTGGCTGATGTCAGTGATGGAATTTAATAAACAGGGCTGACCGTCGATATTGATGATTTCGGATGACATTAAACCGACATGCTTATCCCCGGTTTTGGTGCAAAAGGGAACTTCAAAATTTTGTACTGCCAGTCCTTGGAAAATCATATCGGTAACAGTTTTAATATCTTCTTTTTGGCACCAGAGACCGAGGGTATTTAAACTGCGGCCGATAACTTCTTCCCGAGTATAACCGGTTAAGCGGCAGAACATTTCATTCACGTCAATATGCTTCCAACCATCCAGGGTAGTAATGGTCATCATGCTCGGGCTGGAGTGAAATGCCTTGGAAAATTTCTCTTCCGACAGGCGCAAAGACTCCTCAGCCCGTTTGCGGTCTGTAATGTCGGTGATTAAAACTGCTATCTGACCAACCTCCAGGTAAAAGATACTTACAGCAATAATTCTATCCAGCTGATCGATATATTCTTCAATATAGAGGGGTTCTTTGGAAGATGCCACTTGATTTAAAGCGTTCATCAGTTTGGAAAAAATATCAGGCAGAACCTCGCCCAGTTTTCTGCCAATTAGATTTTCGCCCCGGGTACAGATTAATGTTTCAAAAGCCGGGTTAACATCCAAACACAGATAATCGATTTGATCTTTGTTGTTATAATGGGATATTTCGAACAGGCTAAACCCCTCGTCGATGGAATTGAATAAAGTACGATACTTGCGATCACTTAAATGCAGGGCTTGTTCGGTGCGGGTGTGTCTTCGCATTTCTGCCTTAAGCATTTCGTTAAGGACGTGCAGACTTTTATTTTTTTCCTGGGCCAATATATCCAGAGTATACCGGTTACTGGGCAGCAAGAGTTCGTTGCCGGCTGAATTTGAAACCGGTTTTCGGGACTCACAACTTTCTATTAGTTTTATTTCTCCGGAGCATTTGATTAGAGTGGACTGGTGGTTGCAGACTACATCCATCATTTGGGAAGCATCACATTTATCCATCGCATAGGAACACATGGCTATTATCCTGTGATCCTGGATAATATGATTAAATTGTTCTTCGTATTCCTGAAAACTCTTCCAGTATTTAGTTTCCAACCATGTATTGATGGAAGCTATCCTCAGTCCTTCATAGCCTCTGGCTACAGCCTTATTAAGCCGGGCAAAGCAACCGCTTTGAGCTTCCTCAAGGCGCAGTCTTCCCTTCTGCTGGTACCAATCCTTATTATTAATAAATACTATTTGACCTTTATCGTAGTAGGAGTTAAAATCTGGTACCGCTTTTTTCAAAGCAAATTTGGCCTGATGACCGGATAGGGCTTCCGAAGTTATCCAGATACAATATTCATTGTTGCTTAAACCTGCCTGCATAAAAGGAATTAATACTTCCAGCAGATCCTGTTTGATCTTGTAAAGCAAGCACATATGAGTGCCCCAGGGAAGCTCATTAAATCTATCTATTCCAGTTTTTCCAGGTGTCGGGTTAATGTCTGATTTTGGACCCGGAGGCTGGTTGTTATCATTGATTAGATAGAGCACAAGATGTTCCTCCCTTTTAGCTTAATATATTTATTATATTATTATTTTGATAAATAATGGTAATGTTTTCGAATTAAATACCAATTATGTATGCAATGGCATATTTAACCAAAGTATAGAAATTAGTATTGGAGCGCTGGACATGGAGATGAATCCGGAGACTTATAGCCTGTAACGGCTTGGAATAGATAAATCCGGGAAGCCTTCCCGGAGCATTACTTATTGTGGCTGGAGCGATGTTTGTTTTTCTTTCGTTTCCCACCTGGGAGAGGCTTATGCTCTCTTAATAAAGCCTTATCTGAGGAGCCGATTAAGTCGCTTCGACCACATTTCTGGAGAGCTTCAACTGCCATGGCCCGGTTATCAGGATGGCGGTACTGCAGCAGGGAGCGCTGGGCTTTTCTTTCCCAGTTACTGTCAGGTATGTGAACCGGCCGGCCGTTTAAGGGGTTAAAACCAGTATAATACATACAGGTGGATAAGGTCATGGGAGTAGGGGTGAAGTTTTGTACCTGTTCTGGATAATACTGCAGATGATCTCTTATAAATTCTGCCAGTTCAACTGTTTCATTTAAACCACAGCCTGGATGAGCGGAGATAAAATAGGGGATTAGGTACTGCTTTTTGTCCAGCCTCTGGTTGACGGATTTAAACTTCTGCACAAACCGTTCATATTTTTCCCGACCGGGTTTGCCCATTAATTTGGTTACTGTCGGGGAAATATGCTCGGGGGCGACTTTGAGCTGTCCACCCACATGGTAGCGGCACAGATCATAAAGATATTTTCCCGTAGGATCTTCCAGTACCAAATCATAGCGCACCCCGGACGCCACTCTTATATTTTTAATATCTTCAATCTTACGCATATGAGACCAGAGTTTGACGGAGGGGGAATGGTCAGTAT
>CAZBKS010000332.1:0-3446 GCA_964492475.1 uncultured Syntrophomonas sp.
GTACAATGAGCTGGCTTGGATGCATAAATATCCAAACAGGGTTTTGGCAGTCGAATCAATTATTAGCAATATTTATGCATTCAGTAATTTTAGCGATTTGGAATGTCAACAGTAATAAAATATAATCAAAATAACGTTCCAGGTTGTTCTTCCCGGGGATTCAGTTGAATATATTTAAATAATTTAACTGGCGGGAGGACTAGGATGCAAAATTATATTAGAAAAAGAGCAGTAAAGATTGCCAATCACATAGTAAAAACATCTAATACAGTGCGGCAAACTGCTGAAATTTTCGGAATCTCCAAAAGTACGGTGCACAAGGATGTATCTGAACGTCTACCTCGGATAGATGAGAGGTTAGCCGGGGAGGTAAAAGAGATACTGGAAAAAAACAAGGCAGAACGGCATATTAGAGGTGGAGAAGCTACTCGACAGAAATATGCAGCAAATAGCCAGGAATTAACACAATAAGAAAATATACTACAATTATAGCAACGAAAAAGAGATAATAATGGTATAATTATGAAAAATGTCGAGGAGGACCTTGCTAACCATGTTATTTGCCAGCGAGGATATTGGAATTGATCTTGGAACTGCCAGTGTATTAGTCTTTAAAAAGGGCAAAGGTATTGTATTGCATGAGCCATCTGTTGTAGCTATAGATAAAAACACTGATAAAGTAATTGCAGTGGGAGAAGCAGCCCGTCAGATGTTAGGAAGGACCCCGGGTAATATAGTAGCTATTAGGCCTTTAAAAGATGGTGTTATTGCTGACTATGATACAACAGAAAAAATGTTAACCTACTTTATCAAAAAGGTGATTGGACCCAGATTTTTGTTCAAACCCCGGGTTATTGTATGCATACCGACTGGTGCTACTGATGTTGAAGAGCGGGCTGTCAATCAGGCTACCGTATCTTCAGGTGCCAGGCAGGCCTATATAGTTGAAGAACCACTGGCTGCCGCCTTGGGTGCGGGTGTAAATATATCTGATGCCAGTGGTAATATGATAGTCGATATTGGAGGAGGAACTTCTGATATTGCGGTGCTTTCACTGGGAGGTATAGTATGCGACGCTTCGCTCCGAGTTGGTGGGGACAAGTTCGATGAAGCCATAATCAGGTATATCCGCAGGGAATATAATCTGATGATTGGAGAGCGGACTGCCGAAGAGATAAAAATAAGAGTGGGAACCGCCTATGTAACAGATGAAAACATGCATCGGTCTATGGACGTAAGGGGCAGAGACCTCTTAACGGGGCTACCCAAAAACATTCAGATAAGCTCCAAGGAAAGTTTTAAAGCGCTACAGGAACCCATCGAAGCAATAATCGAAGGGGTTAAAAAGGTATTGGAGATTACTCCCCCTGAACTAGCAGCTGATATAGTCAACAATGGCATAGTAATGACCGGAGGTGGCTCGCTGTTAAACGGTCTGGATATATTGCTGTCCAAAGAAACAAACCTCCCGGTAAATGTTGCCGAGGATGCTATTTCATGTGTAGCTATGGGTACTGGTAAAGCACTGGAACAAATATCAGTACTAAGACAAACTAAGAAAAAGGGTGGTAGAAAGCTGATATAGCTTCAAGTAATTGCTGCATTAAGACGATACATAACCTATAGCAATTATTGGGAGGGAACCTTTTTGATAAAAGGATGGTATACCGCTGCATCCGGTATGATGATGCAGATGTCCAAGCAGGATATGATCGCTAATAACATTGCCAATGTGGCTACCAGCGGTTATAAAAAACAAATATCACTATCCCGCGCGTTTCCTGATATGCTGATCAGCCGTTTGGAAACCACAGCAGACACCGGCAGTCAAGCAGGAAATATTCAAGTCATTGGCCGCTTGGGAACTGGAGCAGGTCTTGATAATATTGTGACTGACCTGTCAGTTGGAAGTCTGACGAAAACTGATTTGCCTACAGATTTATCTCTGGCTCAAACGGGGAGTTATTTTGTGGTCGACACAGAGCAGGGTGAGCGTTATACACGCAATGGGGCCTTCAAAGTTAATTCAGAAGGTTATTTAACCGACAGTCAAGGCAATCCGGTTCTTGATGAGAATAACCAACATATTAAGATTAGTGGGGAATTTACTGTTGATAGCACGGGGGTTATAAGTTTTTCAGACGGAACAGCAGCGGTTACCCTTAAGGTGCTGCAATTTGATGATCCAGAAAAATTGGAAAAAATTGGTGATAGTCTTTGCAGCAATGAAAAGGGTTTAGCAACGTCTGCCGTACCAGTAAGTAGGGATATTCTTCAGGGGTACCTGGAAAATTCCAATGTCAATGCTATCAAGGAAATGGTGGATCTGATAAGTGTTGTTCGATCTTATGAATCGTTACAAAAAGTAGTACAGGCTGAAGACGAAGCCGCCGGAGTGGCCATCAATCAAGTAGGCAGTACTTCGTAGAGTAAAACACCCGCCCTAGGGCGGGTTTTTTTGTGTCCGGCGGCACCGAGAGTTTTTCTTGGATTATTATAATTTCTGTGCTAAAGTCTAGAGGTTGAGGAATGCTCTGCATTCAGTTTGCGGCCGGTCCCCAGAAAGCTAAATTCCATACCCAGAAGACGTCCATGTGGTCTCGTGGCACAGAGTTCTATAGTACCGTCCCTAAATCACCTCTCCCGATGCACTGTACTTGAACACAGATTCTCCCCCGGCTTCAGGAGGGAGGGTTCACAATACTTTTAGAAACTAGATCTAATATTGCACAGGAAGCCGGGAAATAGATTTTCAGGTCTGAGCCAGAGAAGGCAGGAACAACACGAAATATCAGGGTAAAATAAGTTATAATACTGATATAATGTGTAGAAATGAGGAGCAATATGCCTGACCGAAAAAAGGCGGATATACTTGGCTGCAATATTGATTTGCTGAATATCGCTGAAACTATGGAACGTCTAAAGTGCTTAATCGAATCCGGCACTGCTGAACAGGTTATTACTTTGAATGCGGAAATAGCTTATACAGCAGGGAAGGACCAGCAACTGCAGCAAATTATTAACTCGGCCAGTCTGGTAACTCCTGATGGCATCGGGATTGTATGGGCCGGCCGACTTTTGGGATATGAAATAAGTGATCGAATAACTGGAATAGATCTGATTTACAGAATAAGTGAGGAAGCGGTAAATCAGGGATGGAAAATATTTTTACTGGGTGCTGCTCCAGGCATGGCGGATAAAGCGGCCCGCAACTTATCCAGCCTGTATCCCGGATTACAGATAGCAGGCAGCGATCACGGATATCATAAACAGGAGGATATAGCAGCGGTAATAGAAGGTATTAACCGAGTCCGACCAGATATCTTATTTGTAGCTCTGGGTGCTCCCCGGCAGGAATTTTGGATAAACAAATACAGGGATAAATTGGATATTCCGGTCTGTATTGGGGTTGGAGGCAGTTTTGACGTTATAGCCGGGGAAAAAAA
>CAZBKS010000333.1:0-3446 GCA_964492475.1 uncultured Syntrophomonas sp.
ATAAGCCGGCATTTACTGCTACAGTAAAATCTGCAATAATTGGATCCTCAGTTTCGCCTGATCTATGAGAGACCATGCAGCGGTAACAGGCCTGTTCCGCCATTGATATAGTACCGAGGGTTTCAGTCAATGTCCCAATTTGATTGAGTTTGATCAAAATGCTGTTGGCTACCCCAAGCTCAATGCCCTTTTTCAGTCGTTCCGGATTGGTGACGAAAATATCATCCCCTACTAACAAAATGCGGTCCTGCAGCAGTTTAGTCATATGAACCCAACCTTCCCAATCATCTTCTGCCAACCCATCCTCAATCAGAATAATCGGATATTTATCAACCAGTCGTTCATAGTAGGCAGACATTTCTTCCGGGGACAGGGACAGGCCTTCAGCAGCCAGGGTATAACGATTGCTGCTGCTGTCATAAAAGCCTGAAGCAGCAGGGTCCATGGCCAGGAAGATATCTTTACCGGGTTGGTATCCAGCTTCACTAATAGCTTTAACAATCAATTCCAGGGCTTCTTCGTTGGTGTTCAAGCTGGGAGCAAAACCGCCCTCATCACCAACTGCGGTATTTAACCCTTTTTGCTTCAATACCTTTTTCAGGGTATGATATACTTCCGCGCCCATACGCAAGGCTTCCGCAAAGCTGATGGCTCCTGCCGGAGCAATCATAAATTCCTGGATGTCCAGATTGTTGTCTGCATGTGCACCGCCGTTAAGTATATTCATCATCGGTATCGGCAGGATGCGGGCATTTATACCGCCCAGGTATCTATAAAAAGGAATATTCAGTGTGTTGGCAGCCGCTCTGGCCACTGCCAGGGAAACCCCGAGTATCGCATTTGCTCCTAAATTGCTCTTATTTTCAGTGCCATCAAGTTTAAGCATCAGTTCATCGATAAAAACCTGATCCATACAGTCCAGCCCTACGATTTCAGGGGCTATAATTTTATTCACATTTTTCACTGCAGTAAGGGTACCCTTTCCCATATATCGGGCTTTATCATTATCTCTGAGTTCAACCGCTTCATAAATCCCGGTAGATGCTCCTGAAGGTATGGCGGCTCTTCCACAACTACCGTTAACATAGACTTCTACCTCCACGGTAGGATTTCCGCGCGAATCCAGAATCTCCCTGGCCATAACCCTGCTGATCAAAGTCCTCATAATACATGTCCCCCATCTGTTTATTATTTTTTACGGGCAAAATAAAATAGCCCCCATCCATTAAGACAGGAGCTATTAGCATAGGCAGTTTCGCTTATATCGCGTGGTGAGCCCCATCACCTGCTTATAGTATTATACCACCGAAGCAGAATTATATGAACAATATTGTCATCTAAATCCCAAGCTGTAAATCATCCAGTTTGAACTGCAACAATATAATTCTGCCAGAGAGATTACCGACCCTGCTAAGGCACACCACCCTGTTCGAAGCATTAACGGAAGAACTATGTTATTATATTTTTACCGCTAGTTTTCGGATTATGACAGTAAGCTGAAAAGAACTGGTTGACAGCTGATGAGAAAGGACTTCATTTATATGAACCAACCAGAGGGGACAGCCCAACCTTTAAGTGAAAACCATGCCCGAGTAATTGCGATTACTTTGCGGCTAATGGAAAAAGAACTGGACCAGATTGAAATGTATATTAATATGGGCGCCAGAGGTAGAATGTATATCATAATTGATGATTTAAGCCAGAATACCCGAGAAATACTGCTGGAAAGAATCAAGATGTTAAGGGAATGTATATGGGAACTTGCTGATTTACTGCAATTGCAGCCAGAGCGAACCAGTCTTACTGGCTTTATCAGAGGAACAATCTCATCATGCTGGGTTAACATATGTGATATTGAACCTAAACGCTTAAAGGCTTATGGCGCAGTCGATCCAGATATTGCATCAACCCTGGATCATTATACAGCAAAGTTGATCAAGCTGATTAATAGTATTAGAACATAAACACCATAATTTGCCCCCCCCTGCGCCCACATAAAATACAAATATGTAAGGCTTTATAGGACCTGTTTTTACTTAGAGGTCGTCTGCTTTACAATTCTATTAAGTGCGCTTTCTTTTCCATTAAAATAGATTCAGCGCTGGACTTGTCCAGCTTCTTAATTGCCTGCACGTCAGATTTGTAGTGTCTAATACGCCTTTGGACAGCGGCTTCGGTTCCATGGAAATAGCGAGTTTGAGGGACAGAATCCTTAAGATATTCAACTTGCCAGTATTCTTTCATTAACCCGCTGCCGTCCCCAATAGTATACCTTCGCATGGCCGCTCCCGTTTTTCTTGCAATAAAAAGTCCTGCGGCTATACCTATAGCGGCTGCAGTGCCAGCTCCTAAAGCTATCTTCTCTGCTGGAGTAGCTCTATTCATTGAGTCTTTTTCAGACACCAGTCATACCTCCTTGTATTATGTTGCCCAGCAAAATGACTTGACCGCCTTATAGTTAAGGCGGCCCAGACCTTTTCGGACTAACCGCCAGACTAAAAGCGGTAACTCCTTTTGAATTATATGGTAGCATCTCCGAAGGTATACGTCAATTTTCCTTTGGACCTGATGTAACAGAAGAACCGTCCCCTTGTTACAGGGTTCTTTTGTTACATCTGGTCTCCCGAATATCGTTCGTAAATTAGATTAAACTCGTTCTCTACCTCTCGAAAGGCCCTGATAATTGCGGGATCGAACTGGGTACCACTGCCTTCTACAATGATATCCCGGGCTTTCTGGTGAGAAAAGCTTTCCTTGTATGGCCTTTCCGACCGTAACGCATCATAAACATCCACCAGGCCCATGATACGGGCTGCCAAAGGTATCTCCTCCCCAACCAGTCCATCCGGATAACCTGATCCATCCCAGCGCTCATGGTGCCAGCGGGCTATGGCGATGCCCATCTTGATGAAGCTGTTATGAGGATATTTATTGTAGACCGACAGGAGATTGTCGGCTCCGATCAGGGTGTGAGTTTTCATCAGTTCGAATTCTTCTGCGGTTAATTTTCCCTTTTTTAGCAATATATGATCGGGAATACCGACTTTGCCGATGTCATGCAGGGAACACGCATAAGGTATGTTTGTCGCTATATTGCTTTCAAGCAGCTCCGGATATATCGCCAGAGCCTGTAAACGCTCAATAAGAACCCGGGAAAAAGCCTGCACTCTTTCCATATGCTGGCCGGTATTGTCATCCCGGGACTGTGCCAATCGTGCCAGAGCGAGAATGGTGGCGAGCTGTGAATCGGCAATTTCCTGTACCTGCTCCGAAACAAGCTGTTCCAAGCGCTGATTGTAGTGGGCCAGCTGTGACTGCATACGGTATATCTTTAAATGAGTCTCTACCCGGGCCAGGACTTCCTCGATTTGGATGGGCTTGTCAATATAGTCCACCCCCCCCATTTCAAACGCTCGCACTTTGTCTTTGGGAGCATTCAGGGCGCT
>CAZBKS010000334.1:0-3443 GCA_964492475.1 uncultured Syntrophomonas sp.
GTCCATCAATGAGGCTATATCTACTCCCCGGGGACAACGAGCTGAACATGTTTCACAGGTGGCACATATCCATATGCTGTCTGCAGCCATTACTTCTTCTACTAAACCCAGCTGTAGATATCTGATTATCTGCCTGGGAGGACTGTCCATCGCAAAGGCAACCGGACATCCGGCTGTGCATTTTCCGCACTGATAACATAGTCTTATGCTGGTATGAGCTTCTCTTTCTATCCTGGATATAAATTCCTTATCTTCTGCACTGGGGGGAGCCAGTTTGAGATTTTCTTTCATGCTCTGTTCTCTCCTTTCCTTCGTATTCTTTTATATAAAACGGCATTGTTTTTATGCTCGCCTTAAATTACTGCAATTAACGCGCTAATTATATACATAGTTGATCATAGCTTACAATAAAATGATTCACATTTAAAATAACATCGACAAAATATGCCACGTTACTACATTATAATACAATATTAACTTATATTAATATTAAGTTTCTGTTAATATCTCTACTTTTTCCCTAAAAAGTATACATTATTGTATCACCATTACACTACGTATACGATCTTTTGTTTTGCCCTTCTTTATATCAATCCTGCTTTTTCGAGATGCTAAGCTCTAAGGGTAGCTATTATACGCACCGGGTTGATAAGCAAATCCAATGCGTCAATTATACTCTTAACCGCTATATCCGCTGCTTGTAGAGCCGGTATTGAACAACCTTCAGCCTGGATTACTATTATGGATAGTCCGGCATTAGCCAGCATAAGCCGGTCGTTATAGCCATTACCTATAGCTATACTATTTTCTGCCTGCAAAGTATTAAGAATATCCAGTTTATCCTGTCCTCCATTTTCCTGGTTTACTTTTAACATCTCCACCTTCATTTCCTGTGCAATATCCCTGCCAGCTCCATAGGTATCGGCAGTAAGAATGTATATCTTAAGCTTGTCTTTAAGCATTTCTACTCTCTCTTTAACTCCCTCCAGCAGCACTCCGTCAACGGCCAGCGTGCCGTTTAAATCAAGCAACAGATTTTCCAAAACCAGAGTAATCTGGCGCCCCGGTATCGATATTTTTATCATTCATAACCCCCCAAATTTTAATCTCTAATATCTAAACTATATTCTAACACCGTTCAGTTCTCGAATAAATAAAATCAGGCTTTGTGGTATGACCATTATTTACCAGAATAAAGTCAAAAATACTGCACATAATAAAGCTACAGTCAGTGATACCGGCAAACTTCTAAAGATCAGGTTTCCTTTTAATTAAGGCAATATATATCTTTAGAAAGACAGGTGCTGCTAACACAGCACATGAAACGGTGTCACTGGCTTTTTCGGTTGTGCCGGGGACAGGGTTGTGTCCACCCAGAAAAAGAACCAGGGGGGGGCGATCCGAGTAATATTATCGAGGTTTACCACAACTTACGGATGCTATGCCGATGTAATATATACAGCTTATAAAGGGTAAATAAATTAAAATATAGTAATATAAAGGTTTACCCGAATAGATGCTTATACCGGCCAGGGAAAGCAGACCTACCAGGGGAGTATACCAGAATTCCAGTATGAAGATAGCATACTCATAAAGTCCCATAAAATCAAAAGCAGTTATACAGATAGCGGCCCAAAAGATGGCCGGAGCCTGCCAGATTAAGACGATTATAATTTTTTGTAGCTGAGAAAGTTCATAAGCTCGACGTGCTTCTAGAGCAACAACCAGCAGATAAATAAATGATACCAAAATATCCAGACCCGGGAAATAAATACTTAAAATGCCGGCCCCAAAAGCACTGATATGAATAAAATACAGTCTTAATACATTTGCCAGCATTTAATTTCCTTTCTCGCGAATTATGCTTACCTGTGGACTGTTGTAAAAGACATCTGGCGAAATCCATAGATCTCCACTCTCATCCAGTTCAATTCCCTGTTCAATATATGCTTTCCATATAACCTTGCTGCAGTTCCATATGCGATCCCCGGGTTTAAAGGCCAGGGCATAGAACATCTTACCCTGAAAATTACTGGCATATTCTGCGGCCTTCTTTTTTACCTCTGGATCCGCTTCCACCCTTAGCAGGCAGACCTCGGTATAGTCCCGGAAATGGTCAATAGCGCGTATGTGTACTCCATAATCTACAAAAGCTTCTATAACCTGTCCATTGCCATTGTATATCCCGACATGAGAAAATCGCCCGTAAGCACAGTCGGGATACCCCCCCAATATAATGTCACCTACCTCCAGGCCGGCAAAAGAAATATCGTTATAGTAGTCAACATTAAATCCATAGCCATATTTTCCCTGGGAAGCGCTATCTATATAAGCATACATCACAGCTTCCTTATCCTGAAAAACCTGACGATTATCGCTAACCAGCAGTGCTGAATTCACCAGCACCAGCAATGGGAATACCAATAGGCTAAACTTATTCCACCATAGTTTTGATTTCAAATTCATATTATAACTCCCTGTCTAGCTGAGATGGTATTTTAACTATATTACCACTTTTTCTTACCGGCAAACCTTCCTACTGTCTCTAGGTTGGGTTAAAATATAAAAAAACTGGTGCGGTAAGCTAAATGAGAAGAATACTCAGAAAACTGGATAAGAGGGAAACATTAACTGAACACGAATATGAAGAGCTCTTGAAATATGTTGATGTTCTTTTCAACAGTTCGGCGGAATCTTATGATCTATTTTATACTAGATATTCTGCATCTTTATGGCTGGATTATTCTGTATACATTCCCCATTTCAAATTTGATATAGATGACTTGATTAATCACCTGCTTTATCACCCGGAGCTGTTTGACATAATAGATAAAACACCTGATCTGCTTGAGCTGTTCCCGGTAGAGTTGCATCCTTATATAGCTCATAACCTAACGCGAGAAGATCTCTATCAACTCCTCACCCGACTAACCCAATCCCGAGCTGGGTCTGCCTTAACCCCCCGGGAATTGCCCACAGCCCGGTCAAGAGATGTAGTAATTAAGTACGAAGATGGCAATCCTTATAAGGAAATCGGTTTAAAATTACATTTTGATAGATTAGCCAAATACCGCTTTATTACCCGTCTGCAGTCATATCGCTATCTGACCCGAGGCAAGTCCAGCCAGGACAGAATTGTTGTTATTGCGGATGATAAACTGGGAGGGATTTTCACCAACAAAGAGAAATCTATTTACTATTATCTGTTTTTAAACGAAAGGGATATCACAAAAGCTGAAAATGCCTGTTTAGTTCTAAATATAGCACTGTATGGAAAATCCACCTGAGGAGAATACAATGCCAAATATAATATTCGAATTAGATAATGAGCTTAATAATAATGACCTGTTTTCCATGTGGCAGAATGAATTGCGTTTGAGAACATCTGCCCGAGCCGGCCAGCATGATACCAATACCATGTCTATATCTGGAACTCAGGAGTT
>CAZBKS010000335.1:0-3442 GCA_964492475.1 uncultured Syntrophomonas sp.
GTAACAAAAGATGGAAGCAATGAATTTCATGGTTCAGCGTCTGTAAATGCTGCTGCGCAATCATTGCCATCGGAGGCAGTATTCAATATTTTGGCTATTATTGCTGCTGCTTCTTGACGGCTTATGTTCTGCTTGGGTCTATAGGTTCCATCTGGATAACCGGATACATATCCTGATGTTTTGGCTACAGCAACATCCTGGTAGAACCAGTCACTTGCCTTTACATCAGAAAAGCTGCCTGCTGTGTTTTCACTTGTTTTATTTAGTGCTCTATTAACCAGAGCAACAAATTCTGCTTTGTTAATTTGATTATCCGGTTTAAATTTCCCATCGGAGTATCCCAGCACCCAACCATTATTTACCCATTTTTCTATAGTTTCCTGGGCCCAGTGGCCCTGTATATCGTTCTCATTTACTGCTGCACTTGCAGGACCTATGATGCTGAACATAAAACATACCATTAATACGAATGATATGTATCTTCTGGTCTTTTTCATATTCTCCTATCCTCCCACATACTTCTATGTTTTTCTCTATATGACAATTAATTTAAATATTTTCCTCTTAAGTTTTTCTGAATTTTCTCTACCATACTTCTTGGATGGTTTTGATATGAAACGCTTGATTATAATAGACAAATTCGGCAGGCATCTGGTAGCTCTGATCACTCAGGCTGTAGACTTGATCTTTCCCCATAAAGATACCGATGTCGGAAAAGTCTTCATTAACCAGAATATCTCCTAATATAAAACTGGTTTCTTCACTTATTGAACTCCAGGTGTCGTCTACGGCCTCTACAGCTGTAATTTCTATTCCCGGGTTATACAGGTTATTCAATTGTTCTATTACAACTTCTCCCTGGAAACTGCCGTTTTGAATTTGTTCATATACCTGTAACGGGCTGTAGCCTAAAAATTCCAGATCAGAAAATGCAACAGTGAAATACTGCCCTTCCGGTTTAGTGCCAACCATAGGAATTTCCTCATAGACTGCTTCGCTGATAGTGTTGTATTCTTCGGGAACCATAAAGCTGGTATCCTCATATTCACCCTCCGGACTGGTGGGGTCTTCTTCCGGCACTATAAGGCTTTGGTCTTCATATATACTTTCAGTTATAGTGGGATTATCCAATGGTTCCTGGCTGTTATCTCCCGCAACGGCTAGCGGCGCCGACATCAGCAGGATCATTACTATAGCCCATATCCAAGTTCTACCTTTAATCATTCCTTCTCCTCCCCAATTCCTTTGATTTTTATTTCTTCAACCTTTCAATCTAAAAAATATTTACCTTCTTCCCTCTCCCCTTCCTCTCTTTTATTCCGTATTAGTCAGCAGGCTGACTCCTGCTGTTTATGCCGTCAAATAATTTTTCAGACAAAAAAAGCCGCAGTGTTATATACTGCAGCTGAACCGGCATAGTGGCATGACAATAAATCACCTTAGCCTTCAGGCTTTGCGTCACAGTCTTTCGGCTGTTTTGCCCTCATAAAATTTGTACCTTCGTATTATCTGTCTATATATGTTAGATTAGTTTTTTCCTCAACGTTTCTAATATACCACCTGGGGTTAATGATTAGAATATAGCTGGTTTGAAAAGGCGGTTTGGATGTTCGTATAGTCCTACAGCAGGGCTTAAAATGACTTTTACTTGTTTTAAAGGCACTTACGGCAGGGTTCATTTGTGCCTAACAGGAAATAATGGTATTAAATTTAATTGCAATTAGGAAAATTAGTCTCTAACTAGATGATTGAAACGGTAGGCAATTTCTCATCCTTAAGACTGACTTTTAAAGACTAACTCTTACCGAGGGGGACTAGTGCTAATCTATTAGGTGGGGTTAACAATCTATTCTACATAAAGATTAAGGGTTCACGCTTTTAAGTGCTTTATCTATGTTCAAAAGCGCTGTTTTTCTGCTTATAACCTTTTGTTACATTTTGACCGTGGAGGATTTTGTAAATATAGTAACGAATAGTCTTTATAATTAATACATTATTAATTCCATTACTTGATTAACCTGGAGGTACACTTTGGGAACATTAGATAATTCTATAACAGTCATTATTGCTGAAGATAACCTTTTTGATGCAAATCTATTAGAATCAGTTTTATCGACTATACCGGAAGTAACAGTAATGGGAAAAGCAACAGACGGAGCATTAGCAGTAGAACTAGTGAAGCAATACAAGCCCACCGTAGTCTTTTTGGATGTGATGATGCCGACCATGGACGGTCTGTCAGCGGCGTTTGTAATTAAGGAAATACAGCCCAATATTTTTATAGTATTTGTTACCAATCATAGTGAATATGCTGCCGCCGCTTTCCAGCTGGATGCTGTTGGTTATTTGATTAAGCCTGTCAATCATTACTCAGTTAATAATATAATCAGTAAGATATGTAGATACGAACCTAACAACAGCCAAAATATTCATGATAAAAACAAAAATCTAATGGTGTTTAAGAATAGACAAGAAACATATTTTATTGACAAATCAAAAATTATTTGTATCGAGAGGTCGGGCCGAAAATCGGTTATTCACACCCAGCAGAAGTTATATACTACGCTGGAATCACTGGCATCACTGGAACAAATGCTTGATGAAAACTTCTGGCGATGCCACAAGAGTTTTATTGTTAACACCACGAAAATAGAAGCTATAAGACCATTGGCTGACCGTATTTACGGAGTTCATTTTTACGATTATCCGTTTATCGCATCAACTACCCGGAAGAACTTGAATGATTTTTATGCCAGATTCAAAACTGAATGAGATCGTATATCATAAAACTTGCACTTAAACCCGGCCCAAGAGATTGAATAAGTATAGAATTTAATATTATAAAAATAAAAGGGGACTCCGTATGTCTGGAGCCCCTTTTTAGCTTCACATTCTATTCTACTGAAATAAAATAGCTGTAATGAGGCTGACCGCCCCAGTGCATTTCAACTTCATGCTCGGGGAAGGATTCTTCAATAATTCCTTTTAAGGCTTCGGCCTCTTCTTCCTGCAGGCCATTGCCATAGAAAAGGGTAATCAGTTCGCTTTCTTCATCCACCATCTGTTCCAGCAGTTTTTGGGCAATTTCATTTTCATCGTCTCCGGTAACAGATATTTCCCCGTCCACGATTCCTATTTTATCTCCTGCTTTGATTTCCAAGCCATTCATCACTGAATCTCTTACCGCATAGGTTATTTCCGCAAATTTTACCTGTTTAATCTCTTCGCTCATTTCATTAAAAATGTCTTCGATTTCACCCTCGGGGTCATAGGCGACCAGTGCGGTTATGGACTGCATTACTGATTTGGTAGGTACTACCGCAACCTTCTTAACACTTAAGCTATCCACCTGCTGAGCGGCCATGATGATATTGCTGTTATTAGGAAATATAATCACTGATTCAGCATTAACCTTTTCAACGGCACTTAAAAGGTCTTCGGT
>CAZBKS010000336.1:0-3424 GCA_964492475.1 uncultured Syntrophomonas sp.
CAATGCTTACTACTCCCTGCACGCCTATTGCCATCAAGGGCAGGGTTATGGAATCATCACCAGAGTAAATAGCCACCCGCTCTGGAATAATACTCTTCAGCAGAGAAACCTGATCCATGTTGCCGCTGGCCTCTTTTACTGCCTGTACATTTTCAATTTCAGCCAGACGGGCAATAGTTTCTGGAAGCAAATTGCTGCTGGTGCGTCCGGGAACATTATAAAGCATAATCGGCCGGCTTACATTCTCGGCCACGGCTTTAAAATGCCGATATAGTCCTTCCTGGGTTGGTTTATTATAATATGGCGTGACCAGCATTATTCCATCTACACCAAGTTTATCTGCTTGTTTGCTTAATTCAACCGTAGCAGCTGTATCGTTGGAACCGGTGCCGGCCCACACGGGTACTCTGCTGCCGACCCGCTCTTTTACGGTTGCATATAGTTTTAATTTCTCGTCCACGGAGAGAACTGGAGATTCCCCAGTTGTACCACACACCACCAGGGCTTCAGTGCCATTGTCGCATAGATATTCAGCAAGTTCCGCCGCCTTGGCATAATTTACGCTTAGATCATCCTTATAAGGAGTGACCATAGCTGTCAATAATCCCGGTATTGACATTAATTCTCCACCACCTTTTATTTCTTCCCCAGTTCAAACTGGTCATGCAGGGCCTTTACGGCCAATTTCATATGCTCTTTCTTTACCAGACACCATATATTGGTGTATGAATCCCCCGATTGCAGAATCGGTATATCATACTGGTCGAGTGCTTCAACCACCCGGGCCATAACACCTGGAATTCCTGTCATGGCTGCTCCAACCACAGCCACCTTAGCACAATTAAATTCAATAACCGGGAAAATGTCAATATTGTTTAATACCAGTTCTGCCTGTTCAGCTTGTTCATCAGCAACGGTAAACATGATTAATTCAGGCTGAACATTGATAAAATCAACACTGATTCCCGCCTCGGCCATGATCTTAAATACTTTAAGCTGAATCCCCCTGGATTCTTGAAGTTTGGTTACATCGATTTTTATCTGAGCTATATTTGAACTGTGGGTTATTCCAGTAATAAGCATATCTCTGATAATGCTGACTACATCACTTGCGCTGTCTATACGATTTCGCACCAGCGTGCCGGGCGAATCTGAGAAGGTGGATCTTACTCTCAGGGGTATACCTCTTTGCATAGCTATTTCTATAGCGCGCGGATGAACAACTTTGGCACCTTCTCTGGCCATCTGACATATTTCATTGTAAGTTATGTCATTTATCAGCCTGGCATCTTCTACAATGCGTGGATCAGCAGTCATAATCCCTTCTACATCAGTAAAAATGTCTATATAATCAGCATTCAATGCTACTCCCAGAGCACTGGCAGTGGTATCGCTTCCGCCGCGCCCCAGGGTGGTTAATTCGCCATTCTCACCTACACCTTGAAATCCTGCTACAACAGGGACCAGACCTGATTCCAAACATTGCATGATTTTTTTCGGATTAACATATAATATATGGGCATTGCCATAGTTTCCGTCGGTTACTAAACCTGACTGTTCCCCGGTCAAAAAAGTGGATGCTATACCCCGGGCACCTAGATGATTGGATAAAATAATCCCGGATATCATCTCTCCACAGGACATTATCAGATCCATTTCCCGCGGGGAAGGATTGGAATTAACCTGTTTGACCAAGTTTATAAAGGTGTCGGTAGCATAAGGATCATTTTTTCTCCCTATAGCTGACACAACAACCACTACCCTATAGCCGTCATTAACTGCATCAGATACGATGTCACATACCCTGCTGCGAAGCTCCGGTGTTGCCAGCGAAGTTCCTCCGTACTTTTGCACAGCAATCTTCACTCTCTTACCACCCAACCTGTTTTTTAATATTTTTAATATAGGTTCTCCTTAACAACTATTTCCGCGATCTGAATGGCATTGGTTGCGGCCCCTTTTCTGATCTGGTCTGCGGCCACCCAGATTACTATACCATTGTCTCCCAGGGAAATATCCTTCCGAATTCTCCCCACAAATACCTGATCTTTATTGGAAGAATATAATGGCATGGGGTAGATCTTAGAGCCGGGGTCATCCTGAACTACTATACCCGGAGCCCTGCTCAGTAGACTTCTTGCTTCATCCGGACTGAGCGTTTTTTCTGTTTCTAAATTTATGGATTCCGAATGGCTCCTGTAAACCGGTACTCTTACTGCAGTTGCAGCTATCTTAAGATCTGGTTCGTGCATTATCTTTCTGGTCTCCCAGACCATTTTCATTTCTTCTCTGGTATAACCTTCTTCCACGAATTCATCTATATGGGGAATAAGATTAAAAGCGATCGGGTACTGAAATACCTCTATTTTGGGTTCAGTCCCCTGCATAGCCGCTGATATATGTTGATCCAACTCATCAAAGCCTGCTTTGCCAGCACCTGATACGGCCTGGTAAGTAGACACCACAACTCTTTTCAATCGCGCTGCTTGATGGATCGGATTGATAGCAACCACCATAATAATGGTAGAACAATTGGGATTGGCTATAATTCCCTTATGCAGTCTAATATCTCCCGGATTTACTTCCGGAACCACCAGTGGAACATCTTTTTCCAACCTGAATGCATAACTATTATCAATTACTGCACAATTATTTTTTATTGCCGTCGGTGCCAGTAATTTGCTTATTTCAGTTCCTACTGCGAATAAAGCGATATCTGCCCTCTTAAAAGCTTCCGGGCTGGCTCCCTCCACCGTATATTGCTCACCCTTAAATGAAACCTTCGTTCCTGCCTCACGCGGATCTGCAAGACATATCAATTCTTTTATTGCGAAATCTCTTTCTTCAAGTATCTTCAACATTTCCTGGCCTACTGCGCCGGTTGATCCTACTACGGCTAAACGTACTTCTGCTGCCACTTCTATTACCTCCTGCAAAAACTCTATGGCCTATTGTAACATAATATTTTACCTGGTCTCAAGAAACTAGGCTGGCCCCAGAAGTACGGGCTGGATTTGTTTTCCCTGCAGGGCCCATATTATGGTATCAGCAACATACTCCATAACAGCAATAACCGAATTTGCCTTAGTGAATGGACTGTCCTGTCTGAAAGGCACGAAATAGATATTTTTCATATTAAGCAGCAGTCCAATATTTTTTGCATTAATACTTAATGCATCATTGGTTGATATCCCAATGACTACCGGTCGCTGATTTCTCAAATGGGCTTTAACCGCCATTAATGCCGGTGTATCGACAATTCCATTAGCAAGCTTGGCTATGGTGTTTCCTGTAGCCGGTATTACTACTACTATGTCCAAAAGCTGCTGTGGACCAATCGGCTCAGCTCCGACAATAGTATTTATAATCGGTTTATCGCTTATCTCCTTTATCATCTCTTTTAAATCATCTACCTGGTAAAACC
>CAZBKS010000337.1:0-3421 GCA_964492475.1 uncultured Syntrophomonas sp.
ATGGTTCTGGGCAGTCTGCGCCGCTACCTGGGCATAGACAGTGTAGCCCATATGCTGGCGGCGCCTGTATTGGAAACTTTTTATGGTTTTCGTATGACTGAACCCCTGGGAGGCATATATGCTATATCCCATGAACTGGTGGAAGAACTGGCTCATGAGGCAATATTCTGGGGAAACCGGATCCAGGGTTACGGTATTGATTTCTGGATACTTACCCGGGCTTTGTGCTGGAACAAGTGTACCTGTGAAATAAATATCGGCAGTGAACAGATTCCCCACAGCCTGGATAAAAGGAACCAGGTATTCTGCGATACCGTTTTAACGGTGCTTGAGTCAGTCAAAAGAGACAGTGCCATCTGGATGCAGGATAAATTAGTGCTAAAGGTAGCAGATATGCTGGCTCGCAGCACCCGGAAAAAATCAGATGTTATTACCCATCCTCTGCCCTTGCTGATCAACAATTTCCGGGTCGGTTACCAGGCTTATAAACCGCTTTTTGATAAATATGATGAAGAAAAAAAGCTTCAACAGCTGGTCAATCTGCCGGAAAATAGGCTTAACATTGATGATAGGTTGTGGGTTTCAATATTATTTGATTTCATGTTAGCTTATACCTTTGAAGCAGAAGAAGAACAGATAAATCTATGCGCAGCCCTGACATCTCTATACAATGGCCGGGTGGCAAGCTACGTAGTAGAGATACAGGAGTTCCAGGACCAACTGAATCAGGCAGCTTTCGGAGAAAAAGAAGAATTCCTAATCCGCAAACTGGATTCGGCCCGCCAGCGCTTAATAACGGAGATGTGGACCATGAAAGGCGATTTCGTTAAGGAATGGATAAGCAGAGCAGAACAGTCTAAACCACCCCTGGTGCCTCTGGGCTATATGGAATATGTTCCGGGCAAACCGATTGTCATTCCCAAGAAGATTATGGGTAAAGATAAACGCCTGGTGGAGACCGATAACATTTTCAA
This sequence comes from uncultured Syntrophomonas sp., assembly GCA_964492475.1. Classification (GTDB taxonomy): domain Bacteria; phylum Bacillota; class Syntrophomonadia; order Syntrophomonadales; family Syntrophomonadaceae; genus JAAYJK01. The sequence goes on from CAZBKS010000337.1 coordinate 975, forward strand.
AGCCCTGCGCAAGCAGTACCAGGGATCTTTTAATGTTTTTATAACCGAAGGTCTGGGTTTGACTTCGGATGCGTCCAACCGGGAAATGACCACAGCAGTGGAACAGTTCATGGAAAACCTGGAACAGGTCTTTGGGGAGCTCCTGCCGGGGGACCTGCACAAACGGGATGGCGTTCAGCAGTTTGTAGAGGCCCTGTTTAATCTGCTGCCCCGGCACAAGATGTTTACGGTCCACTCCGATATCCTGCGGGAAATGCTGGTAAGATTCCCACCGGTAAACCTGATGATCCCCCTGGGCTATTACAAGCCGGCTGATATAATAGATGAAATGGGCACCCGGGATGCGGTAACCTTTGCTAATCTTATAGAAAGCCGGGCCTACACCGACCGGGATCTGGAATGGCTGGCTCAAAGCCTCAAACCCGAGAACTTCGAATGGGTAGAGATCAAACCTATCATATTAAACGAAGATCTGCATATGGGAATACTATCCAGAGGCAAAATATCCTATTCCAATCATATTACGGCCCGGATACCTATAAAGCCCCTGGAATATGACAGCGGGGGCAAATATCCTAAAGTGAGATATTTCATGAGTATTGTGCGGCGCATGGTGGTAGCCGAGCACTATTCGCAGCTCTTAAAGCGTATTGTATCGGAACGAAAAAATATTGGTATTCGCCTCTATAATTCCATCATGGGCCTGACCAAAGGGGACGAATTTTCTGCCCACAATATTTTGGAAAATCATCACCATCGGGGCCTGGTAGAGAAAATTCGCTATCTGGCCGACAAACTGGCAGCAGAAGGGCAGGACCAGGGAGCACGGCTGCTCCGTCTGGCTGCTGATGGCTACAGTCTGGCTCAGGTAATGGATGATAACAGCTTTCTAACCTGTTCTGCCTGGAGCTGGTCCAGTTACAGTTTTAAGGGCGGCAAGACTAACCCCGGTCCATGGACCACCACGGTAGAAAGCAGATGGTTTAATCACGACTTCCTGGAAATATTATATCAACAACTGGGCTATGACGTGGAAGATATAATGCAGATAGTATATCGCCTGATTCAATCCGGGGAAAGCAGTCATAACCTGCTGGATACCCTGCTGCCGGCTCGGCCCAAAGATGTTACCGTGGTAGTACAGGAGCCTACCGATAAACCCAGCAAACACCTGGTTCGTTATCAACGCAACCCAATCCTGGAGCCCGTCAAGGAGCATTACTGGGAATCCAAATACGTTTTAAATCCAGGTTCCTTGCGTATAGGAGATAAAGTATATTTATTCTACCGCGCGGTAGGCGATGATGACGTTTCACACATCGGTCTGGCAGTAACCGATGGCTATAAAGTGTTGAAAAGGCTGCCGGAACCCGTGTTTTCACCCGCCATACCCGAAGAAAAAATGGGCTGCGAAGATCCTCGTTTAATCCGGGTAGGAGACAGGATTGTGATGCTGTATACCGCCTATGATGGCAATATCGCCCAGATAGCGGCTGCTTCCATATTAGTTGACGATCTTGTCAATGAACGATATCGGGCCTGGAGAAGGGATGGCCTGGCCTTCAAAAACATCTGGGATAAAGATGCTATACTCTTCCCGGAAAGAATTAACGGTAAACACGTCATCTACCACCGCATTGAACCCAGTATATGGGTAACCTATATGAATGAAATCAAGTTCCCCATAAAAGAAAAACATGCCATTATTGTAGGACCGCGGCCCGGACGCATGTGGGATTCGCTTAAAATAGGAGCCGGTGCCCAACCCATTAAGACCAGGCACGGCTGGCTTTTGATATACCACGGGGTTGATTACAATTATGTCTACAGCCTGGGGGTACTGCTGGTAGACCTGGAAAATCCCCAGAAAGTAATATATCGATCCCCTAATCCGATTCTCGAACCCGAAGAAGACTATGAAGTCGGTTTGAGCGGAGCCTGGGTGCCCAACGTAGTCTTCACCTGCGGGGCAGTAGGAGCCGAAGACAAAGAAGTGCTGGGTGATGACGATGAAGTCCTGGTTTATTATGGGGCTGCCGACACCAGCATCGGAGTAGCCACCGCCACCGTAGGAGAGCTGATACCGGAGGAATTTCGGGTGAATTAGGATCATGAAGTCTTGCTGCCTGCACTCTGGGAGGAGGCCGTCGAACTCATCATCAGCTGTTCGGTCAAGAGCAGCGATAAAACTGCTTCGGCTCCCTGGTTGAGATTTACCCCGGTTCTGGTGAGGGCATCATAGCAGCCTCCCGATTTTTCATCATATAAGGAAACCTGGTTGATATTGTCCCCGTGATACCAGGCATGAGCTTTTCGAGCCAATTCCAGGTATTCAGATTTAGCGGTCATATTATAAGCCTCGTAACAGGCGAAGGCAATAGATGCGGCATCCACCGGCTGCTGATCAAATAAGGGTATGGCCTGTCCTCTCTGGTACCATCCCTGGT
>CAZBKS010000338.1:0-3420 GCA_964492475.1 uncultured Syntrophomonas sp.
CAATATCCTGTATTTCAGCCATCAAAACATCCAGTTTTTCCTGAGCCAGCAGGGTCTTAAGCATCTCCCGGTAATATTCAAGTTTGTCGGCCTGAGCCCTTAAAGCCTGAACCGCCGGTCCCTTGCCGGTATTAATTATACGCATTTGTATCTGCGATTTATCGATATTTTTAGCCATTTCTCCCCCCAGGGCATCAATCTCTCTTACTACCTGGGCTTTGGCCGGCCCTCCAATGGAGGGATTACATGGCATTAAACCTATATGTTCCATGCTCAGCGTACATAATAGAGTTTTACACCCCATTCGGGCTGAAGCCAGGGCGGCCTCACAACCGGCATGTCCCGCGCCTATAACAATTACTTCATAGCTGCCAGCATTGTATATCATTTTAACTCCCTCTCCTGTTCATGAATGTTCTTTATCTATTTGCCAATACAGAACTCTCTAAAAATTCGATCAATACTCTCTTCCTTCAGGTTTCTGCCGGTAATTTCTCCCAGACTGGCCAGTGCGTTCTGTAAGTCTACTCCCAGACAGTCCAGAGGGACTTCTTCCATAGCGTCGATTGCATCTTGGATGTATTTTCTCCCTGCCAGTAAAGTATCCTTTTGCCTTAAACTGACTATAAATTCAAGATTATCACTGCCAGTAAAGCCCGCTACCACCATTGTTTCAATAATGTCTTCCAATTCCTCTATGCCAATTTCTTCCTTAACGGATGCTCTTATAATTTTTAACTCCGGGAAATTCTGCTTAACTTCTTCTTCGCTGATATTCTTTTCCATCAGGTCATCCTTGTTGATAAGCACAATAACCCGTTCTTTACTTTCAATATCGTTATAAATATTCCTATCCTCTTCAGTCATGCCTGCCTCAATATCCAGCAGGAACACTACTAAGTCCGCATCTTGTACTGCTTGCTGAGCTCTGCTGATTCCAATTTGTTCTATCAGATCTTGGGTTTCTCTAATTCCAGCTGTATCAATAAGTTTTACCGGGATGCCCTTGATGTTTATATGTTCTTCAATCAAATCCCTGGTTGTTCCTGGCACATCTGTAACTATGGCCCGTTCTTTTCTCAGCAGGGCATTTAGCAGACTCGACTTTCCTACGTTAGGCTTACCACATATGGCCACACTGATTCCTTCTTTATAAATATTGCCCAATTCCCCTGCTCTAAGCATCTTATCGATCCCTGCTCTGGCCCCTATTAATAACTTTTTAATCTGATTATGGTCAACTTCGCCAACGTCTTCCGAAAAATCGAGGTTGGCTTCCAACAGCATATTGGCCTCTATTAGGAACTCCTCCAGGTGCTTAACATATTCACTGTTTTTTCCTTCCAGCTGCTTCATGGCCAGTTTTTGTCCCCGTTCGGTTTTAGCCCGTATAATATCTATGACCGCCTCCGCTTGGGCTGCGTCCATTTTTCCATTCATAAAGGCCCGGCGAGTAAATTCACCTGGTTCAGCCAATCTAACTCCTATACTCAATACTCTCTGCAAACATCTTCTAGCTGGTATTACTCCCCCATGGCAGTTGATCTCTACCATTTCTTCCCCACTATAGCTGCGGGGTGCTTTCATGGTGGCAACCAGTACTTCATCCAGTATTTCATCTTCTTCATCCTTTAGCCAGCCCAGAGTTCAAGTAAATGGTTTTTGCGCCAGCAACTCTTTGCTGCTGAACCTGGCTTGGAAAATCTGGCTCACTTTTTCAATACATCCATCTCCACTAACTCTTACTATAGCAATTCCACCCTCGCCAGGCGGGGTTGAGATGGCGGCAATTATATCATCCCACATTAATTCCTTACTCCTATCGAATTTATCCTTCTAACCTTATTTCTTTAGCAGCAGTTATCATTAGTATTTACTAGTAATTTATATCATAAAAAAAGACCCTCGCAAGGGTCCTTTTTTCTTTACTTCTTCATTGCTATGACAACCTTGCGATTTGGCTCATCCCCGGTGGAATAAGTAGTAACCTGTGGATCGCCCTGCAGCACGGTATGTATAATCCTTCTTTCCTGAGGACTCATAGGCCTCATAACAACATTCTTTTGCGTAGTTTTAACCTTATCTGATAATTTTATCGCCAATTTTTCAAGAGATTTTTCCTTTTTTCTTCGGTAGTCCTCCACATCCAGTACGATCCTGATTTTTTCTTCCCTGCTTTTATTTACTATCAAGCTGGTCATATACTGCAATGCATTGAGGGTTTCACCCTTTCTGCCTATTACCAGGCCCATATCTTTGCCAATGATATTTATCCTTACTTTCTCTTTATCCCACTCGACTCGCTCTATCTTATAGTCAATTTTCATTTTATCCAATAAATTCACCAGTACTTTTTTAACGTCTTCTTCCGGCTTCTCCCTAACAGTTACCTTGATTATAGCCGGTTTTTTGCCAACTATTCCTAATATTCCTCTATTTGGTTCTTCTACTACTTCTATTATTACATCGTCTATTTCACAACCTAATTCATCTAATGCAGCCTTAATTGCTTCATCAACGCTTTTTCCTCTTTTTTCTATTGCGTGTGTTTCCATTACTATTCTTTCCTCCTTTTTCCCTACCTGCTTGAATCCCGGTATCAGAGGCATTATCTTCTTCCGAGCTGGTGGGGACTGCTTTCTCCATAACCCCACCATTAATTGTTAAACTCGAATTGTTATCAATTTTAACCTGTTTGCTATGCCAATTAACATACAACTGTTGTAATATACCCAGTGTATTAAACATTACCCAGTATATAGGAAGTCCGGCAGGCATCTTTAAGACTATCCAGGCCATAAAGAGCGGCATCATATATAACATAGACTTTTGGGTTGGGTCCTTGGTATCTACCATAGAAATCCTTTGCTGCAAATAAGTAGTTACTGCAGCAAGAATGGGAAGATAGACCGGAATAAAATCTCCTTGCCCGATATAATATGACACTGATTGTCCAATATTTTCTATTCCTAAAAAAGATGCATGTTCTGCCACTGCAAAATCGAACTTTATCAAAGATTGGTAAAATGCAATAAAAATAGGCATTTGCAGCAGTAAAGGAAGGCATCCCCCAAAAGGACTAACCCCTTTCTCCTTATACAGCTCCATCGTTCTCTTCTGCAATATCTCAGGTTCTTCTTTAAATTTTTCCTGAAGGTATTTTACTTCTGGCTGAATCTCCTGCATTGCTCTCATGGATTTCATCTGCTTCTGGGTAAGCGGGAATAAAGCAAGTTTTATCAAAATGGTAATGAATATTATTGCCAATCCATAATTAGGTACACCCAGAACATCAGTAAATACGTACATGAACTGGATTAATTCAGAAAACCAGTGTACAAACGTCTGCCACAAATTCTTCCCTGCTATTAGACCAGCCAAATAGCAGGTTTCACCTCCTTACTAACTGGAGAAGCTGCT
>CAZBKS010000339.1:0-3419 GCA_964492475.1 uncultured Syntrophomonas sp.
GTCGTATATATGGAATAACGATGGGGATCCCGGGAAGTTATATAATTCCTGTAGGCAATTGGTGGCGTAGTGGCCATAAGAGTGTTGGTTTAGTTCAGAGGATGAGACTGAGGCTGCGGGGTATGTCCCTGTGGGAGTTGTAAGCCTTAAGAATTACATAGTTAAGAATTGTTGTTAAGAGTAAGTCATTCTTAATAAATAAAATGTATAAAATATATTGCTTTTATTTTATTTTATATTATCTTATAATAATTTATACAAGTAGAGGTATAAATATATGGGTATTTCAGAAAAATATATACGTGCTATGCTTGAAAAAGGCAGAATAAGCTATAGTGACCACGCACAAAAGCGTATGGGTGAGCGAATGATTCCACGTGAATTAGTTGATCAAGCAATTTTGCATGGAAGTGTTATCGAAACTCAAGATTTCCCGGATAAAAATATACATGTTGTATTTCAATCTTTAGGAGAAAAAGAAGAAATCTATGCAATTGTCGCTGCTGATTTTCCCCAAGTAGTAGTTGTAACTGTATGCTACTTTATTGAAGATATGTGGGAACAATTAGGAGCTATACACAAAAGGAGGATGAAAAAGTGAAATGCGTATACTGTAACCAAAAAATGAATAAGGTTACAACCTCTACTAATACAAAGTGGGGTGATTACGAAATTACTATTAGTGGACTTCCAGCTTATGAATGCCCTGAATGTGGAGAAAAAATCTTCACATCCCAAACAATCGATATCATTCAAGGCTTAGCTGCTGGAATAGCAGATAGTACCCAGCAAGATAAACCAAATAACCTTAATGTCACTGAGACAGCTGATATGTTACGAGTTAGTAAACAAACCATATATAATATGTTAAGAGACGGCAGGCTTTCTGCAAAAAAGGTAGGTCGAGAATGGCGTTTTGATCCAGATGAAGTTGCGCGGACCCTTCCACGACCTGCTAATCAATTCGATGCAGTAGCAAGAAGCGATATGCTTACTGAAAAAGATGCAACTATAGTCGAAAATATTATATATAAAAAATAGGTGGGATGAAAAAATGTCACATTTTAATTTACCTCCCGAACAATATGCTCGGGAGGTTTTACATAAGCAAGGTATTGATGAGATTCCTACTCCTATTAACAAAATATGTGATGCCTTCGATATAACAGTATGCTTTGAGTCAGACCTTGATGCAGAAGGAATCTGTTTACACGTATAATCGCCGGCCGCACAAGGTAAAAGGAAAGCGCAACAACCGCAAAGAGAAGCCAGCAGACCAGGTAATTAGGGTACCTGATGGTATGCCTCAGATAATTGACCAGAAGTTGTGGAACCGTGTGCAGGCTCGAATCTCAAATAGAAAACATAACCCGGGAGAAAGGGCCAAAAATAAAGCCATTACTCAGTACTTGCTTACTGGGAAGATTGAATGCGGACAGTGTAAATTTAAGATGGTAGGCAAAAACGGAGGTACCTGGGGAGATAAGAAACGCTATGACTATTATATCTGCAACAACCGGGAACGAACCCACCAGTGTAAAGCCAAGATGATCCGGAGAGATATACAGGTATTAGAAGAATTAGAAACAAAGATTCTTAATCCTGATAACTTTCCCGTTTTAGCAGAAGAGATTATGGTAAGTATGCAAGATCTGGGTGGAGAGACTAAATAGCAGCTGATCTATCTTAAAGCGGAGCTGGCCAAAGTACAATTGAAGATAAACAACGTGCTTGAAATGATTGAAAGTGGTACTGCATCAAAGGAGCTAGCAAGCCGCCTTACTCAGAGAGAACAAGAGAAAGCAATCCTGCTAAATCGCGTTCAAGAAATTGAACGCAGAACCCGGGCTTCTTTATATACCCAGGATATAATTTTAGGTTTTCTACAAAAAGAATATGAGACCCTGAAAGCGGATGATACGCTTACCGCTAAAGGCCTCATTGATCGTTACGTTGAGAAAGTTATTATCTATGGTGATGAGTTTGAAGCGATTTTCAAACTTCTGCATACTCATGGTGGAGGCGGGGGGAATCGAACCCCCGTCCGAAAGAATGACCAGCCAGGTGTCTCCGAGCGCAGTCCATGATTTGAGTTTCGCTCAGCCGGCGCCCACGAACAGGCTCCTTAAAGCTATCCCCGATAAGTTTCCCCTTTCAGCCCCTCGAGAAAGAAGGCTGGAGGGTACCTCACTAAGTGACGCCCTGCACTAAGCCGTGAGGATACTTAGCCGGACGAGCCGCTTAAGCGGCTAGTGCAAAATTATCTTCTGCAGTTATTTGTGTTTTTCGCCTTTTTAACGAGCTGGCGACAACTCGGCTCGCTGCCCAACTCACCTATCCCCCCGTCGAAACCTTTACGCCCCCTTGTGGTTTGATAACTGCATCGAAGGTTGTTTAGCTGTCTGGAATACTGATTTTACACCCTGTTGGGTTTATTGTCAACTTGACCGGCCGCGCTCCTTAACAGCTCTTTCCATATCGCGTTTGGCATCGCGGCTGGCTATGTCTTCCCGTTTGTCATACAGTTTTTTGCCTACTGCTACGGCCAGGTCCATTTTGGCCAGACCGTTTTTAAAATATATTTTTAAGGGTATCAAAGTATAACCCTTTTCCTGCTGGAATCCTATGAGACGGTTTATCTCCCGCTTGTGCAGCAGGAGCTTTTTGGGTCTCAATGGTTCATGATTAAATAGATTACCCTTTTCATATGGGCTGATATGAAAATTATTCACCCATACTTCGCCGCCCTTTACCACTGCATAGGCATCCTGCAGGTTGCCTTTTCCCGCGCGCAGTGATTTTACTTCTGTGCCCTTCAACACCATACCGGCTTCAAAGGCTTCTTTTATATGATAGTTATGTCTGGCTTTCCGGTTTTCTACTACCGGCTTTATTCCGGTTTTTTTACCCATGACGCACCTCTAGTGTTCTATCTTCCTGTAATGTGGGAAAATTAACTCTCTCTACAGTGTGTTGTTTGCTTTGTTTTCCTTGTCTTGGAGTATTATCTGCTCAGCAGGTTAACATTACAAGTGGAATATTATACCCCAAAAATATACCCTCGTCTCGGTAAGTATAAACCAGGACCAGGGTTTCTACTTCTATTCCACTGTTTCAACACACCGCTACAACGAGGCGGAAGGATTATAATTCACTGCCTGTTTTGTTAACAGGCACCCGACCGCTTAAAGAAGTGGGGATGTCTTTTCGCCTCTTTATAATTATACCCCCGCTGAAGGCATTCAGTCAAGATTCCTATAGGCATTCCATTCGAGTGTCTTCAATCTGGTAGACTTTGCTATCAGCCTTCTATAAAATAAAAAGAAAAATGATTTCGAGGAGTAAAAGATTGAATATGAAAAAATGCTTAATATCTTCCCGGGCGGAGCAGCTATCCCCTTTTATTGTCATGGAAGTAC
>CAZBKS010000340.1:0-3410 GCA_964492475.1 uncultured Syntrophomonas sp.
TGATGCGTTCAAAGGCTTTGTTGAGGCTCACGGTAGTTCCTTCTCCATCGGTAATATACAATCCATCGTAAGATGATTTATAAATAGCATCCAGCTCTTTTTGCCTTAACCCTTCAACTCGTTCCAATTTGCGTTCCAGGGTTATAAGTTCAGTCATATCCCTGACGTTGGTGACCACCATTATTACTTTATCGTCATCATCAAAAATGGGGGTACTGGTAACCAGGATATTCTTTCTGGACTTGGCTTTCAGCTGAACGGTAACGGTTTCCCGTTTGTCAATAGCCTGTAGGCTGCCGGAGCTTGAATAAACCCCCTCCATTACCAGGTCTTCCATATAGCGCCCGGTAATTTCCTCCGCGGTAATCCCTGTAATGCGTTCAAAGCCCTTATTTACCCGCAGGGTTTTACCCTGTCCATCTGTAATATACAAGCCGTCGAAGGAAGATTCAACTATGGCATCCAGTTCTCTCTCCCGTAAAACCTTAACATCTTCCAACTGCCGCTCCAGCTCTATCAAATCAGTTAAATCCCGGACATTGGTGACTACCAGAACGATATTTCCATCCTCATCGAATATAGGGTTGCTGGTAACCAGAGCATTTTTCCCGGTTTTGGACTTCAAAGGTATGGTTACCGAGTGTTTCCGTTCCAGTACCAGGAGGGTTCCCGAACGGGAAAAATAACCTTCCTGAACCAGATCTGCCATATTGCGTCCCACACACTCCTCGGCGTAAACTCCCATAATACGCTCAAAAGCCTTGTTCAGACGAAGGGTGTTGCCTTCCCCATCCGCTATATATAGACCGTCATAGGATGATTCGAAAATAGCATCCAACTGCTGGTTAAGTTTTTTAGTAACCTCTAACTCCTCCACTACGGTCTCTAATTCCGATATATCCTGCAGTACCGCAACAGCACCGGCTATTTCACCATCCACAGTAATAGGGGCCCGGTTGGATAATAGAGTCTTGCCTTGATATTTGATTTTCTGCAGGGTTTCTTTTTTACCGCTTTTCAGTATCTGTCTTAATTCACTCATGTCAAAGACTTCGTTGATCGGACGGCCATAGGCATCGGCAGCGGATATACCAGATACCGCCTCCAGAGATTTGTTGAATATGGTTATTCGTTCATCAGCATCAACTGCTACCATTGGGTTATATATGGAATCCAGGCAAATATCCCATTCCTTCTTTTTTCTCTGCAGCATTTCATAAAAGGACATAGTAAGGTTATATAAGGAACGGTTGTCTTCTTTATTCGAAGCCTTATCTTTCTCAATGTTGCCCATCATAGACTGCAGTTGGGTCAGCATGCTTATGCTTTCTTGATCCCGGGACATTATTTCGTATATCGGGGTGTTATGCGATAAACCGTCTGCCAGTATTCTAAGCAGGTGAGACCAGCTAATCAAGCCTACCACTTTATTGTTATCGTCGACTACTCTAGTCCCATCAATCTGGTGTTCGAGCAAAAACTGTGAAGCCTCAGATGCGCTTGAATCACAGTGAATATACAAAGGAGCAATCATATCCTCAAATTCTTCCATAATAGACTCCTTTCAGCGTAAACTTCCTAATTGCTATTATAACACCTAATTATGAATTGGAACCATGCTCTTGGTCATAGTTAAATAATACAATCGGAAATACTGGATAATTGATTATTGCATTAGAAGTCTTGTGAAAATTCTGCAGTTTAGGGCGATGCTCTGTATTCAGGTCCGTTTGTGAGTCTACAGTAAGTGAAATTGGATACACTGGAGACGCCCATGTGATCATGTGGTACGGAGTTATGCAGCACCGGCCCTGAATCGCCTTTCCCGGTGCACGCTGATTGAACCCAGGTCATCCCCGGCGTCCTGATGGGTTTTTCATAAATTTTAAGTCAGGGCGCATTTGACGTATTTAATATCCCTTTGGTGAACTAAACACTAATCATTCTTTTAAGCATATATTGGAGAAGAAGGGATATTAAAACAAGTCGGACAGGAATTGTTTCCCTAACCAATGAATTTGCCTTAGCAAGCATCCGGATTGAACCATAAAACGTATAGAAGGAAGGCGGAGAAAGACTAATGCAAATATTAGAGAATGATCTTTCATTTAATGGCAGCTTTAAGACCAGGCTGAAAACGGAAAAGCTGGTAATCCATCACTCGGCCAGTGATATTAATATTACCATTAAAGACATTCACCGCTGGCATCTGGCTAACGGTTGGATTGGAATCGGCTACCATTATGTGATTTATGCTGATGGCACCGTATATAGAGGACGGCCGGAGGAGGCAGTTGGAGCACATGCTTACCAGGATACAAACCATGAAGCCAACAGCAATGGGATTGGTATCTGCCTGGTAGGAAATTTCACCAGCTCATTACCGACCTCTATTCAGATGGATAGCCTGATTGGGCTGATATTCGATATCTGGAAACGATATCCGAATGCGTCAGTGATCGGGCACCGGGATGTGATGGCCACTGCCTGCCCGGGGGCATTGTTTCCCTGGAGTGAACTGTATGCAAAATTAGCGAATGGAGTGATCGATGTGGCATTGGAAAAATGGATGGTTGAGGGCGGCCAGGCTGCTCTTATAGAATTGGCAAGTAAAGGACTGGTGAACAACCCTGAGAAATGGAGTACCGAAGACAAGCTGGCCGAATCAGTTCCAGCCTATTTGTTCTGGATGATGCTCAAGCGTTTAATCGATTATAAGGGCTAGCGGATAGTCTAATATTTATTCTTGGTAAAGAGTGGTCACATCCTGCGACTGGGAATTACTAGCTTCAGAATTAAGCCGAATCGTTGTTCTTAAGTGTAAGAGATACAGTCAATAATTATTGAACCAGTAGTTACTAATTCCCGTAATATAAAAGAAGCCGGGATAATTCCCGGTTTCAGGTTCCATAAGAAGTTAGTTTTCAATATTAAAATATGGTAGCCCCAAGGGGAGTCGAACCCCTGTCTCCGCCGTGAGAGGGCGGCATCCTAGGCCACTAGACGATGGGGCCAGAAATATAAATGGCTGCCGGTCAAGGATTCGAACCCTGGCGAACTGATCCAGAGTCAGTCGTGCTACCACTTACACCAACCGGCAGCAATGGGTATATTACCCGTGCGAAGATAATTATAATACAGGGTGCCCCTCTTGTCAAAGGCCTAATTTGATTTTATTTACCTAATTTAAGATTTAAGACTTTCCGCGTATAGTATAGCCGAATTAATTCGCTGTATGCACTCATATTTTCCCAGCACATCCATCACTTCAAATATCCCTGGGGTAGCAGTACGTCCGGAGAGTGCCAGACGGATGGGGTGAATTAGCTGCGCTGCTTTTACATTTAGTTCCTCAGACCTCTTGCGAAGTTCCTGCTCCAGCTTCTCTAGGGAACTAAAGTCACTTTCCT
>CAZBKS010000341.1:0-3409 GCA_964492475.1 uncultured Syntrophomonas sp.
GCTCTTCACGGTCAAAACCAAGTACATGGCAAAAGTAATCATTAACATCAATGAACATTTCGTCTTCATCAAAGGTAGTAATATACATTATTATTGGACTGCCGTTAAAGGCTTTGGCAAAACACTCCTCTGATAAACGCAGCTCCTCCTCCATCCGTTTACGATCCGTAATATCCTTATTTACACATAACAAGTGGGGGGTGTCATCTATATCCAATATATCTGCTGAAACCAGAAATGTCCTAACTTCTCCGGATTTGGCCCGATATCTTACCTCAATATTCCGTATACTGCCATCTTCAATAATTTTTTCCAACATCAGGGCTCGTTCTTCCGGGCTAATCCATATTCCCAACTCTATGCTCGTGCGACCGATGGCCTCATGTCGTCCATACCCGGTGTTTTCCACCCAGGCATCATTCATTTCCACAAGAAATCCTTCTTCTAAAGTTGTTATTGTAATCGGGTCAGGACAACAGTGAAAAGCCTTAAAAAATTTATCTTCTGCAGCTTCCAACTGGCGTATCCGTTCCAGGCCCATAGTGGCAAAAACCTGAACCAGCTGAGAGTAGAAATTCATAATGTTTTGCATACGATCTTCAGGAATTATTGGAACCTGTTGAAGTGCCTTCATGTATGCTTCCTCATCAAACCCACACTCCTTGGCCTGCCGGCGGAAAAATTCCATGTCAGGCGGTCCGTGCAAAAACTGTCCCACGTACACAGCAGCAAGTTTTTGTCCTTCTACAATGATTGGAACAGCATAGTCAACAAGTCCATTTAGACACTTATAAGATATAGATTCATCATCAATATGAGAAAATATAAAATTATCGCTTTCCCGGCATCGTTTTTCCGTATGTGGGCAGACTCGATGGAACTTGGTACAAATATCCAGCCAACCGATTGCACTTAGAATATTATTATCATTATCCAGGAGGGCATTGGTAACACCTGTAATTGAATGACATTCATACAGCAGCTTATGTACTAGTGAGAGATCTACCAGGTCGGAAATATGATACTTATTAGTTCGAGCAGCTGAATTTTTGCTTCCTTTTGCAGTATTTTTCTCGAACAGCAGCAGCCAGTCTGAGAGAATTGAGTCAGGATCGTCCCACATATTTAGGGTTGATAATTTAGTACACTGCTTTTCTAAATTTCCCCTATCTTCCACAGGTGCTGCCTCCCTCTGATGTAAAGAACGGTATATATATAACAATATACTATTCAGCTCAAAGTTTTTGTCATAATTTGGCACCTGTTAAAGATACCTGAGCCGTAAGCTTACTTTATGTTTTTGCCCGGAAATTGGCTTCCCAATTTTGTGGGTAGGCTAATAAATCGGCGTTATGAATACCGGACATAGAGAAGAAAGAAGCACCTGAGTTTGCACACTATATGAATTTTCCTAACCAGATAAGAAACAATGACATTCAAGCTTAAACATCCATTATTCTATCTTCCTGGTATACCGGGTTTGGTTACTTGAAACAGATTCAGAACCTGCAAGGCTTGTTCTTCAGTCATAATATTATATTCCACCAGTACCTGTTTAATAGTTTTTCCGCTCTGGCGCGCTTCCCCGGCTATCCGGGACGCCTGATCATAGCCAATATAGTCGATTAGAGCTGCTGCCAGGGCGGAAGAGGACTCCACGTGCTCCCGGCACTTTTTCTCATCAATTTCGATTCCTTTGATACATTTCTGATTAAATATTTCAACTGCCCGGGTGAGTATCTCCAGAGATTCCAGCAGGCATTCTGCTATCAAGGGAGTAAAGGCATTGAGTTCCAGCTGCCCGGACGCTGCTGCCAGAGTAATACAGGTGTCATTGGATATGATTTTCATTGAGGTCTGAACAACCATTTCACATATTACCGGGTTCACTTTTCCCGGCATTATGGATGAACCGGCCTGAACTGCCGGCAACTTCATCTCCCCTATGCCTCCAGCTGGTCCGGAGGACAGCAGCCGCATATCATTGGCTATTTTCATCAGGTTAACCGCCGCTGATTTCAAAAGCCCCGATACTTCAACAAACACATCCATATTTTGAGTGTTATCTATGGGATAGTCACTTCGGGCCAGCCCCAGTCCGCTCAAATCCTGCAGTATATCCGTAACTGTATAGATATAGGCAAGGGGGGCATTAATACCTGTACCTACTGCAGTACCTCCCAGATTTGTTTCTCTGAGCCTTTCTTCAATTTTATACAGCCTCCACCGGTCCCGGGATACAGCTCTCGCATAAGCACCAAATTCCTGACCTGCCGTTATCGGCAGGGCATCCATTAATTGAGTGCGCCCCAATTTTAGTATGTTGCTGAATTTTTCTTCATTAACCTGCAGGCTTTCCTGCAGAGACGCAAGGGATTCGCTTAAAATTCGTAACAACTTAATTGCGGCAATCCGAAGAGCAGTGGGATATACATCATTGGTAGACTGACAGCAGTTTACCTGATCCAGGGGATGAATTATATGGTAATCGCCTTTTTTATTTCCCATTATTTCAAGGGCCCGGTTGGCTATTACTTCATTGACGTTCATGTTGCTGGAAGTTCCGGCCCCACCCTGCAGAGTATCTACCACAAAATGTTCATCCAATTTTCCGGCCATAATATCGTCACAGGCCTTGATGATGGCCTGAGCCTTATCCTCTGACAGCTGTCCAATACGCACATTGGCCATAGCTGCAGCCTTTTTCACTAGTACTATGGCATAAATCAAGTTGCGATTGGTCTTTCTGCCTGATACCCCGAAATTTTCCAGGGCCCGGGCGGTATGGATTCCGTAATAAGCATCATCAGAAATCTCGACCCTGCCCAGCATGTCCTGTTCTATCCGGTAGGTACTTTCCATTGCTATTCTGTCCTTTCTGCGGCCCATTCAATTCTGGCCTGGGGAAAAGGTATCAAAGCCCGATCCATAATACCGTGAACCCAGGCAATAAGTACTCCGTAGTTGACAATGGGAACTCCCAGCTTTTTGGCCTGCTCAATACGGTGCATTACCTCTTTTCGGTTTAACATACAAGCACCGCAGTGCACTACCAGTGAATACTCTCCCAGGTTTTTTGGGTATTCAATTCCTGATACGTGGTCAAATATCAGCTGTTTTCCCGTCCTCTGACGCAGCCAACGCGGGATTTTAACAGTTCCTATATCATCCGACTGACGGTGGTGGGTACATCCTTCGCTGATTAATATTCGATCCTGGTCTTTAAGATTTTCTATAGCTGATGCGCCTTTTACCAGTTCCACCAGATCTCCCTTGTAGCGAGCAAAAAGTATCGAGAAAGATGTCATCATAATATCTTTCGGAGTATCAGCGGATACTTTTAAAAACACCTGAGAATCAGTAATGACCATTTTAGGTTTTCTGCCCAGATTGGCCAGGGTTTCTCTTA
>CAZBKS010000342.1:0-3405 GCA_964492475.1 uncultured Syntrophomonas sp.
TTCAATTGTAAGAATGTTCTGTATCATAAACCGGGTGGATAAATTTATTATTAGAAAACAGAGCTATTACCACGCGGTAATTGAATTCACCGGCAGATATGCCATGGAAAACGGAAAAATGGAAATAGTGAAGGGCAGGTTACAGGATCTTGGTGAATATGCTGATTTTCATTTTGGGCGTCAGCTAAAAACCATTAAAGCATGGCCCTCCTTTTTCTTTACTATAATAACCCTTGGTATTTATGGTTTGGTAGTATGGTACCGACTTAATCGGATATGGAATGATTTGCAGATAGTTGAACAGGAGTTTGATGATAAACTCAGCATTATCTGGCAGGAACTTGGATTAACGAAATATCCCCTGTCCTTTAGAACTGATCCCTCCAAGAAGCGAAGTTTCTTGTTGTATTTTGTCTTAAGCATTGTAACCCTGGGCATATGGGGTTTGGTTTGGGATTATAAAATACACAATGACCCGGATAATCTATATTCTGAATTTCACAGTTTGGAAGACGCAGTACTTCAGACTGCCAGGCAGGTCGCCTAACTGCAGCGGGATTGGACGCACCCTCGGTCCAATCCCCTCCCCCCTATTTCAAAGCATATCGCCCCGGGGATTAACAAAAACAACGATTTAAGTGAATCAATAATGCATACTAACTGGACTTTGAGAAGGAGGTAAAATAATTGAAAAAGACAATAACATTGTTTGGCTTAATAATATTACTGCTAATATCAGGCATGGTATGGTCAAATTATGCCGACGCGGGTCTTTTGCAGGTTAGCCAGAATACATCATCCGATATTATAAACATGTACCCTCAATTGGATGATGAGGGACGAGTTGCCTGGGTACAGAGTCATGAAGGCAGTGATAATAAAGTTATGTTTTATGATGGGCAAAAAGCCAGTGAGATTGCCAGTAGTAAGACTTATCCCTGGATTTCTCTCAGTAATGGAAAACTGGCCTGGACGGAAGGAGACAGCACCAGCGGTTTCAAGATCAAGTTCTATGACGGGCAAAAAGCGATCGAACTGGGTTTGAGTAAGGGATATCCAAGGCTGGAAGTTGACAATGGAAAACTGGCCTGGACGGAAGGAGACAGCGCCAGCGGCTTCAGGATCAAGTTTTATGACGGGCAAAAAGCGACCGAGCTGGGTTCGAGTAAGGAGTCTCCAACCTTAGAAATTAATGATGGCAAGCTGGCCTTTACAGCTGGGGATATTCAAAACGGTTACCGCTTGAAATACTATAATGGACAAAAGGTAATAGACCTGGGATCGGTTTACCAGTACTCGGAAGTGCAATTCGATAATGGCAACCTGGCCTGGATGAGCGGAGATGCTGCCAGCGGCTATAAGCTTAATATTTATAATGGGCTAAAGGTAAATGAGATAGCTGCCGGCAAGAACGGCTTCAGGTATCAATTGGATAATGGCAGGTTAGCCTGGACAACCGGGGATGCTGCAAGTGGCTACAAGCTGAATATGTATGATGGACTAAAGGTCAATTATATTGCCGGTGCCGCTAATATGATCTTCAAAATGGACAATGGCCATTTAGCCTGGAACACTGGTTCCCAGCTTTATATATATGACGGGCAGCAGGCCAGGCTGATCAGCAATATAAATAATGTCGGGTTATGGAATTGGCAGTTGGAAAATGGAACCATGACCTGGGTAGATACAGATGATGTACAAGCCAAACTTTATTATTATGATGGGCAAAAAACCCGGCAACTGGCATCAGCAACAGGCATTGGCTTGCTGGGCCTGAACAACGGGCAAATTGCCTGGAGACAGAGTGACGGGGCAAAACTCGATAAAGTTTGCTTATTTGATGGCAATCAGGTGGCTACGATTGCTGATTACGGAAACGGCAGCCCTGGTTATCTGAGTTTTATAAACGGAAGAATTTTATACTGTGGAATGGCAAAGCAGCTGTACCTGTATTCAACCGGGAGTTATACAGCGGCCGAATCCAGCCCCGCAACAGCCCTGCCCGAGCTGGATTACTCAGACTTAAAAGCAGGCACTGAACAGGCTATCATGAGCCAGCTCAAGGCCAGCTACCAAGCCCTGAGCGAGGCCCAGAAGCAGGATGCAGAGTGCATCGAAGCCATTACCAACTACAGCGAATACGGACTCTCCCAGATCATCAGAAGCACTGTCAGTGTAGCAGATGGGCAGATTACATTGGAGCAGAGCAGCATTGCCGCCGCCGAACAAAAAGCCCGGAGCAGCAAAGCTCAAATAGAACAGGAAATGGCCCAATACAATATAGTGCTTAACCGGGAAATGCAGACCGAACTGCCGCTTATAGCTGAGCAGTGGCAGGGAGGAGCAGTCAACATTGTGGTAGACAAAAATCTGATCGGAATGGTCAGCGTCATAGACAGCGTGCGGATAGAAGGACAGGAAAGCGGAGTAGTGTTCAGCCTGCCGGCAGTTCAGGACGAATTAAAAAGCAGCGGAGAACTGGCGGTAAGAATAGAAAAAGAAGCAGCCGAAGCCGCGGTTGGAGCAGAGAAGCAGAGTGTAGCCCGGCTGGCCTGCAGTGATATCCGGCAGTTTAACCTGCTGGGGCAGTTGTACCAGGAACAGCCAGGAATACAAATAGCCGGCCTAAAACAAACGCTGTACAACATCGTATTTAACAACAAGGCCAGCAGCAAAATCAGCAACAACGTAAAAATATCCCTGCCTAAAGCCAGTGGAGATGTAGAATACCAGGCAGTCTTCAAAGTAGAAGGCAGCAGCCCAAGTGCCATTGGAGGAAAATATAATCAAGCCAGTGAACGGATAGAGATACCAATGAACCAGTCCGGGAAATACTACGTAGCCGAGAACCAGCAGGACTTCAGTGACATTAAAAACAAACCCCAGGAAGTACAGAAAGCCATAAAAGTACTGGCATCCAAAGGAATCATAACCGGATACAACAACAAATTCAATCCCGACGCCTCCATAAGCAGAGCCGAAATAGTAGCATTAATGATAAAAACCCTGTACAAGCAGGATAAAAACCTGGAAGCAGGATTCACAGACGTGCCGGCCAGTGCGTGGTACTACAGCTATGCAGCCAGTTCCAGGAAACACAATATAGTAACCGGCTATCCAGACAATACCTTCCGGGGTACCAAAATCATCAACAAAGAACAAATCACCGCTATATGCGGCAGGACCCTGAAGCAGGAAAAGAAATACAAAGAACCGGGCAATCCAGATACCTATCTGAAATTCAGTGATAAGAGCCAGATAGCCGGTTGGGCCAGAGGTGACGTATCACTGGCCTCCCGGGAAGGCCTGGTAATAAAACGGCAGGATGGAACATTCCGCGGCAGTTCAGGTATGACCAGGGCTGATGCAGCTCTGGTACTGTACCGGCTTTTTAACCGCCTGTAA
>CAZBKS010000343.1:0-3392 GCA_964492475.1 uncultured Syntrophomonas sp.
TATTTACTGGATAATCACAATGATATCAGGTTGGTTCAAGAAGGGAAAAAATAAAAGCTCCGAGTTGTCTGCCATTGCTTCCTGGGTTGGAATTTTTACCAGTATCACCATCCTGATTTTATTCGCCAGCTTGTTTTCTTCAGGCATCGATCCCGTATACCAATTGCCTATGGAAGCATACATGACTATAGAAAAGCCGCCATTACTTGATTTTATACCGACCCTTATGTGGATTTTCAGTTGTTTACTGCTTCCTTTCACGGTGATTGCCTGGTGGAAGGGGTTTTGGGGGCGGTTTGCCCGGGTGCATTATAGTATATTTACCCTGGCAGTTATGGGATTGATGTGGATGATTAATTATTGGAATTTATTTATTTAGTATAACTTTAGTTACAGGGGGACAGGTCCCTTGTCCCTTTCCCCTTTCAGGGGCAGGGGACCAGGTCCGAGACCACTGAAAAAGTGCTGATACCTCCGTATAACTCGGATCCACTGGCGGCATAAATTGGAGGAATTAAGTTGAAAACTGGCGAATTTAACAGAATACTAAATAATATAATGGGATTCATTTTACTTGCTTTATGGATAAGTATTCTTATTTTACATGGCATGGCAGGTGCTGTGGCATGGGCAGTGGCAAAATTATTTATTGCTCCGCTGGGTGTTATATTGGTACTTGTTAATCTTACATTACTAATTATTAGTTTTGTAAGAAAGACAGAAGTTGCTCCCAAAGCAATTTCACTGATTTTTTCTGTACTTCTTGCAGTTCCTATTCTTATGCTCTTTAATATTTGGCAGATTGTATATCCTGCCAACATTGATAAAGTAAAGCCTGCAATTACGGTAAAGTGGCCATTAAAGGAATCAGCAACTGTTGGCTGGGGTGGAAATACGATAGCAAATAATGCACCACATACAATATGGGCATCTGAAAGGTGGGCATATGATTTGGTTATCGAGCCGGCCAATATAGGCAGTAAAAATGTCAGGGACTATGGAATTTATGATAAAGAGGTTATTGCTCCAGTTTCAGGAACAATCGTTGCCGCTTATGATAAGGAAAATGATATAGAACCTAATACCGATAAGTTTCTATCTATGGAAGGGAATCATGTTTACATTAAGATTGATAAAACAGGTACTTTTTTACTGTTGAATCACTTAAAAAAAGGTAGTGTACTTGTAAAAATTGGTGACCATATGAATGAGGGGGATATCATTGGAAGGGTTGGAAACTCAGGTTGCACCTCTGAACCGCATTTGCATATTCATCATCAACGCCAAGACCCAACGAAAACTATTTATCCAATCTTTGCGGAAGGGCTGCCGCTTTATTTTAAAGATATAGATGGTGAACCTATGCCACGAAAAGGTTCGATTATCACCCCTGAGAATTGATGACGTAAATTTGAGAAGGTTATATAGGAAGGAGAAAACCCGTATGAATCCAAAAGAAACGAGTACCAAGGGTATAATCATAACAAGTGTATTAACGATATTGTGTTCGGCTGCTTTTACAATTGCCATGCATGCAATTATGCCTGCATCCGTGGATGTGGGGCGATTGGATAGTGTTTTAGTAACGCTTTTTGGCTTTCCCAGCGTAGCGGTAGGTTATTTTTTGATATTATATACTCAATGTACTTTTTCTGTCAGATACATCTGTAATAAGTCTAAAGTCTCAAATTTGCAAACGGGTATTCGTTTCGGTCTTTCTTTTGCATTAATTTATCTGTTCGGAATGCAAGAGCTTATGGTTGAATCATCGCCTTTTACTACATATGGATTTGAATATATAAAATATCAATTTTTTATGGGAGCAGGAGATGCAATCCCTGTGTTTATGCTATGTACGGTTATTGCGTTGTTCACAATAAAGAATAGTGCTAAAGAGGCGAAAGTTAAAAACATAAAAATGGCAGAAAAATTATATGCGATTAGTATTATTGCCACAAGTTTTCTGATAGAGCGGACAGTAGGCTATGAAACAGGTATTATTAACAGCAATTGCGATACATATATGGTTCCTTGTTATATTTGGACCGCCTTATTTGGTATCATTTTAGGTTATATTTATACGATATTATATCCGGTATTATTCAGTGAAAGGAAATGGATTCATGTACCGATTAGATTAACTTTAACTATTGGATTAAACTGGATAATATTTAATAGTTTTATTGGGCTAATAATGAAAGGCACTATGTCAGATGTGCTTTTAAGAAGTGGGTTGGATGTGATGGTATTGTTTATTGCTTCGTGTATCATGGGGAGAATATCACGATCCAGTTCAATAAAAATAGATATTGACCGACAGTCGAAAACGTGCTAGATTATCAATATAGACTGACGGTCAGTCAAAGGAGGCGGCTATGAAAAAGAGAACTGTAAAAGATCCGGAAGTGCGGAAGAAAGAGATATTGAAGAATGCTGGAGAATTATTCAAAAATCAGGGATATGTCAACACAACTGTAGAGGCAATCATTCAAAAGGTAGGGATAGCGAAAGGGACATTTTATTACTACTTTAAATCCAAGGAAGATATTCTGGATGCGCTTGTTCATGAAATGGTAAATCAGTTCAGTGAAAATTACAAAAAAATAGCAGATGACTCTGAAATGAGTGCTATGGAAAAGATGCGGGAAATGCTGAGGGGGCACAACCAGCTTACTGAACGGGAAAACGAGTTGACAGCAGACCTGCATCGACCTGAGAATAGAGAACTCCACGAGCGGGTTAACATCGAAATTATATTGAATATTTCCCCTATATTGGCTCAAGTCATTGAACAAGGCAAGAAGGAATCTGTGTTTAATGTTGAATATCCTCTGCAAACAATACAATTCCTTCTGGCCGGATCTCAATTTTTACTGGAATCAGGCCTTTTCAAGTGGAATGAGGAAGAGCAGACCAAACAAGTATTATCCATGCAGGCCCTCATAGAGAGGTCTTTGGGTGCTATTCCGGGCTCCTTTTCCTTTATTTAAAAGCCGGAGCTAGGAACGGTTCTTCTGTCTCAGCTTAACGGAAAACATGCATAATTCAATTAAGACAGAAGAACCGTCCCCACTGTCTTTTTAGCTTAAAGTGACTGACGGTCGGTCAATAATTAAGGAGAGTGGAAAAATGATTTTAAACTATGAGTACAAACCCAAAGCATATTTTATTGTGACCTTTATGGCAAGCTATGCTTTCTACTTTGCCGGAGCATGGGGGAGTTTTCAGGAAAATTCAGGCGGGCTGTATATGCTGTTTATTCTTCTGGGAATGATGGCGCCATTTATTATTTCGCTGGTGATGACTTTAGGATCAAAGAATATTTCATTGATAAAGGAGTATATCAACCGGCTTATCAACCCCAGGTTAATACAGGTGAAGATGCTGCCGGC
>CAZBKS010000344.1:0-3390 GCA_964492475.1 uncultured Syntrophomonas sp.
AATCTCTAGAGGGTCGCCCTCACGAATGCGCAAGGTTCTGCGTATTTCCTTGGGGATTACAACCCGTCCCAGGTCGTCTATACGGCGAACAATTCCTGTTGCTTTCAATTTACATTAATCCCTCCTTTTTTGAAAACTTGAAAATGTTGTTTTCTTTCTCAGTGATAGTATATAACTGATAATCCCCTTTTATTCACTTTTTGCAATCTACAACTAAATTTTTCTTTTAAGCTCACTTACCCTTACAGATTTCAGTGCTCTTTGCTACAAATTCCGACATCCTGGCCCGGTCAGTTTAATGGTATTACCGGGGTTTATTAGTATATATTACGATTTAGCAGGCATGGTATAGCAGGCCTAAATCACTTTAATAAAGAAAACCCGGCTTGTGCCGCAACATTAATGGCGAACGCCAGAGAGCAATCAGTAGTGCCCGACGGGTGAACCTTTGGTGACGGCATAACCGCGGTCGCACTTATGCTATCGTCATTTAAAATGTTATACTTTCTGATAGTATAAAAAAATCGGCTGTTGCCGATTCAGAAAAGTAATTATGAATAAATAATCTTATGATCTTTATAAGACATCTAATACCTGTTGCAGCTGCGCCAGTGATACTGCCCCTTCAAATTGCATAGAAATAGTATTTTCATTAAAGCTGCTCTGTTTTATTCCAGTTATATCTCCCGTGATGTTTTTTGACAAAGTTCTTTCCAATTGTATTTCAAGTTTATTGCCTTTTCTCCGCAGAGATTTAATTTCCTTACCGCTGGCAGCAATTCTGAGCTGAGACAACTGCAGAAAATTCTCCACCGGCCGGGGCAGTTTCCCAAAACGATCCCGCAATTCATTCTTTATTTCGTCTATCTCGGATTCTTCCTGAGCCAGCATCAATCTCCTATATATTCTTATCTTGGTACCTGAATCCCGGATATAGCTGTCAGGAATATAATAGTCCACATCAATATCCAGCAGCGGGGCCGCTTTCTCTCGCTGATCCATCCCCTTTAAGCGGCCCGTCTCTCTCTCCAGCAGGCGGCAGTACATATCAAAGCCAACTGCCTGGATATAACCGTGCTGTTCCGGTCCCAGGATGTTGCCCGCTCCCCTTATTTCCAAGTCTCTTAAAGCAATTTTTATCCCGGCTCCCAGTTCATTAAACTCGCGGATAGCATTAAGTCGCTTCTGGGCAGTTTCGTTTATGATTTTATCTGGTTTATAAGTTAGATAGGCATAGGCAATCCGGTTGGAACGACCTACTCTTCCCCGGAGTTGATACAACTGGGCCAGACCCATACGGTCCGCTTCGTCTACGATGATAGTGTTTACATTGGGCATATCCAACCCGGACTCAATAATCGTGGTGCAGAGGAATACCTGGAAAGATCCGGCTAAAAAAGCACTAATCACCTGGGATAATTCATCTTCCTGCATCCGCCCATGTCCTACCGCAATAGTAACCTGAGGCAGGAGTTCCTGCAGTTTCTCCCGTACGGCATAAATATCCTCGATGCGGTTATGCACGAAAAACACCTGTCCCTGTCTTTCTATTTCAGCCAGAATAGCCTCGGTTGCTATTTCTTCGTTGTATTCCAGCACATAGGTTTTGATAGGATACCTCTCCGGGGGAGGTGTATCAATAACACTCAAATCCCGTAATCCGGTCATAGACATATGCAGACTTCGAGGTATCGGAGTAGCCGATAGGCTGAGGACATCCACCATGGTTTTAAGCATTTTGATTTTTTCCTTCTGGGAAACTCCAAAGCGATGTTCCTCGTCAATCACCAAAAGACCCAGATCGCTGAAAGAAATATCCTTGGACAGCAGACGATGGGTTCCTATAACCATATCAATAGCGCCCTTCTGTAAATCAGTGATGATTTTCTTCTGTTCCCCGGGTGAACGAAACCGGCTCAATACCTCGATGGCTACCGGGTACTTCCTGAAACGATCCCGAAAGGTATGATAATGCTGTTCAGCCAGCACTGTGGTCGGAACCAGGACTGCCACTTGCTTGCCATCCATCACAGCCTTAAATGCCGCTCTCATGGCTACTTCGGTCTTACCATAGCCTACGTCTCCACATATCAATCTGTCCATGGGTTGAGGGTGTTCCATGTCTGCTTTAATCTCCCGGATGGAAGTCAGCTGGTCGGGAGTTTCTTGATAAGGGAATGCATCCTCAAACTGCTGCTGCCAAGGGGTATCCGCAGAAAAGGCATGGCCGGGCTGGGATTGCCGGGCAGAGTATAGCTCCAGCAGTTTTTCCGCCATCTCCTGTATGGACCGGGTAACCTTGTTCTTGGTTTTTTCCCAGTCACTCCCTCCCAAACGGCTTAAACGGGGTCTTTTCTCCTCGGACACATTATAAGGATAGAGCTTATCCAGTTTATCCAGGGGCAGATACAATCGATCTGTCCCGGCATATTGCAGCAGTATATATTCCCTAATAATGCCATCGGTCTCAACCTGGGATATGCCTCGAAAGATTCCTATCCCATAATTCTCGTGAACTATATAATCTCCCAGCTTCATGTTCTCCAGAAGTATTCTATGTTCCGGGCGTCTTTTCTTCTTGCTCACCCGGCCTCTCTTGCCCCATATCTCATTCTCGGTCACCAGCGCAGTCTGCAGGGTGTGGCTGACAAACCCGCTGGTCAGGCCTTTACTTATGATCTCGATACCGCTGATATGATGATCGACCAGGTCCCGCTTCAACTGTTCCCGGGCAGTCCTGCTGTCGGCACACAGGTATATGGAATAGTCCTTACCCTGCCACTCTCTCAGTCTTTTAAAAAGCCGGTCGTATTCATTGATAAAGTACTCCATCTCCTTCTGGGAGATATGCTCAATGAAGCCGGCCTTTATCTGGGTAACACTGCCGGGAAAAAAAGAATGGTAGACGGCATTTTTGCCTTCCAGCTGATCGTGCAGTTCCTGTTTATCTATTAAAGCCAGTTCTTTTAGCTGGCGGGCGCTGTCCCCTGCTTCTTTGACCGAATCCTGCCAGCGCCGAAGGTGATTATCCAAATTGACCATAATCTCCCGGGGCTCATCTACAAATACCCTGACCTTCTCAGGCAGGTAATCAAACAAGGTGTGATCAGGTGTCCCGCCCCATTCCCGGACGGGACTGATATGTACAAAGAATTCCTGATCAATGGATCTCTGGCTGTCCAGGTCAAAGAGCCGTATGGAATCAATGGTGTCCCCAAATAGTTCAATACGACAGGGATGGGGATGACCAAGAGGATATACGTCAAAGATACCGCCCCGGACCGCAAATTCACCAGGTTTTCCTATAGTATCTGCCCGGGAATAACCATTATCCACCAGCTGTTTCAGCACTTGCTCCAGTATGATTTCCTGGCCTTGCTCCAGCCGGAT
>CAZBKS010000345.1:0-3386 GCA_964492475.1 uncultured Syntrophomonas sp.
ACTGGAGCTTTGGCAAGGCATGGGAGAGGAAAAAGACTTTTTATCGTTACAATTTGATTGGTTTGCCTTATGAAATGGTGATAAATTCCAATCCCTGTCTGGCTTATCTAATGAAAGAAAATACGCTGGCATTGCAGGTCCTTACTATAGCTCATGTATATGGACACAATGATTTTTTTAAAAATAATCGCCTGTTTAAAGATGGAACCCGGGCCGAATATGCTCCGGAGATGTTTAAATCTCATGCTAACCGGATTAGTGATTACATATCCGATCCCAGTATCGGATATAAAAGAGTAGAAAGAGTTCTTGATGCTGCCCACGCTTTGCGTTTTCAAGTATATCGTATTAGCAATGAAAAACATCTATCCCCGGATGAATCGAAAAAAATCCTAATGGATAAATACTATCGGCCAGAAGAAAATAAATATCCGGTACTTGAAGATAAAAAAACAGAGGCAGCGCCGGATTGGAATAGAGTACCACTTGAGCCAGAGCAGGACATTCTTCTCTTTTTGATGCGCCATGCCCGTTTAGCCGAGTGGGAGAAAGATATTATCAATATCGTCCGATCAGAGGTTAAATATTTTATTCCGCAAATGGAAACCAAAATAATGAATGAAGGATGGGCTTGTTTCTGGCACTATAAAATTTTGAATCATTTGAATTTACCCCAATTCATGCATCTCGAATTCATAAAGAGGCATAATCAAGTTATTGCTTCACATCCTGGAACACTCAATCCCTATCACCTGGGTTTTAAATTGTTTAATAAACTGGAGCGCGAATCAGAAGACAGCCGGCGTATATTCGATATTAGAGAACAGGAAAGGGATGTTTCGTTTCTTCGCCGCTACCTGGACGAAGAGCTGTGCCGGGAATTAAATCTATTTGAATTCCAGAAAGATAAAGATGATTACGTTGTAAATGAGATTTCTGACGAAACAGGATGGAAAAAAGTACGGGATACCCTGGTCATGAATGTTGGTATGAATGGCATTCCCGTAATCAAGGTAAAGGAGATAGGTTCAGGAAACGCTTTATATCTGGAGCATGAATGGGATGGCCGTGAATTATTGGAGGACTACGCCCATCAGACCCTTAAATATATCGCACGTTTATGGGGGGATAAAGTAAGACTTCCTATTCATGGAGCTTTTAAATATCTGGAATCTGACGGCAGTTGATATTTTTAATGGGTGAAAAATTTAATCCTTTTATTTATTTTAGATTTTGATTTTGGATGCATGAAAAAAATGATATCCTTCCCCTTGTCACCTTTAAAAATAAAAGCTGAACATTCATGGAATATTTTGTTGTAAAATGAAACAAATACTTACCAATAGTTGGGGAAAGCGGATTGTGCTCAAGGGGGGGGTTCAATATGGAACAACATAAGAAAAATAAAGAGGGAATAAGCAACCCTACTAACGACCAAAACCCTTCAACACACAGCAAGGGAAAGTTCAACGGCTTGCTTATGGTGGTTCTATTAGCAGTATTTATTATTTCAGGGACCTATGCATTTTGGGCAAAGAGCGGCACCTTGCCTTTTGCAGTTCTAAGCCCGGCAGAACAGAGCAATTCAAAGCTTGAGGCTGATAAAGGCGAAAAGCAGACCGCTTCGAATCCCGAATCTTCATCAACTGGGCATAGCTCTACCGTCAATGAACCTGCTGCCGATAGCACTGCTTCCACCGGTACAGGAACCAGGCTCTTAACTTATGACGAAGGACAGTCTTTAAAAACCTTGATACAATGTACCGAAGCAGTTGACGAGGTCAGCGAAACAGTCAGTGCCTATGCTTCAGCATCGGAAGGCAGGAATAATGAAGAATATCGCAAGACCCTGATGGCAGCGGTAGCAGTGTGTATAGAAGAGGAGCAGCAGATAGAAGACACCGATGTCCCGGCACAATTTGAAACTTACAAGGAATTATGTTTATCTGCCGTATCATGCAAAAAGAACGCCTTCAATTGCTGGTATGACGGAAGTCTGACCAATGATCCAACACGAGTTGAACAGGGCAACACCTATATCAACCAGGCTAATTATTTTGATCATCAGCAGCTGGATGAACTCGAGGCCTATCTCAAAACCAACGGATATAAATACAGCCGCAGCGGAGACGAGATCCAATTCTGGTATCAATCTAAGTAAGTTATTAGGGGTATTGCAACCTATTAATGAACAGATGACGCGGATAGGATTATACTGGAGGCTGCTCCAACCAAGCAACTGCAACTACAGGTCCACTTCCTGCAATTATCTCTGGCTCGCCACTTCATTTTCGTTGTCCATTAACATAGAGTTGGTGTTTCCCATGCGGAGTCTTGGCGACGGAATATTCATGCATCCAAGCCAGCACATTATACCTTTTTGCAGTGGAAGCAAATATATATATGTGTTTGTCCTTCCCAGGCGCAATGACTACCCTTCAGGATTATAATAATGAAGCAATTATTCTTACCCCAGCAATCCCTTATTACCATAACATACATTATTTAGTATAATTCGGAACCTATCGAGCCTCTTTGCATATTATGAATTGATAATAAGTTTCGAGAATCATAAAACCGTCTATAAAGACAATAGTATATTATTCAGCGCTAACAAAGGCATTTCAACCCAGGAATAAGCACGTAAATAGGCTGATACTTCTCCTTCGCAGGAGATTGATTTTTCTGGGTCGATTCATTATTTCATTAATAAGATAGGGGAGAGAATATTTATGAGAAAAGTATTGCCACATGAAGCCTACAAGGCAAAATTACCAACAGTTAAAATCGGAGCAGTTTATCCGCTTTCAGGAACATATGCAGTTTTTGGTACAAGTATTCAACGAGCGGTGGAATTAGCTGTGGATATAGTAAACAACCACTATCACTTGCCCCTGCCTCTGGCAGAAGGTAAAGGTCTTCCAAATCTTCATAACCGTAAGATTGAAGTAATATGGGGGGACTCAATGAGTAACCTGGCAATGACAAGGGATGAGACAAGACGATTGATTGAAGAAGAAGGAGTTGTGGCCCTCATAGGTTCATTCCAAAGCCTCGAAACCAACCAAACATCCTTCGTGGCCGAAGCAATGAAGATACCTTTTGTGAATCCGGATTCTTCTGCTCATGTTCTTACTAACAAAGAGAGAGGGTTGCAATGGTTTTTCCGGACATGTGCTACTGACACAGAATATACCAGGCTATGCTTTGACTTCTTGAGATACATTGATTCCAGGAGGCTTGACAATTCACCCATAGCAATACTATCGGAAGATTCCATGACAGGGAATGTGACTATTGAAACAGAACTGAAATATATTCGCAATTATGATTATGAACTATCAGATCTGGAATTATATACATCACCTGTAGAATCTTTATTTACT
>CAZBKS010000346.1:0-3383 GCA_964492475.1 uncultured Syntrophomonas sp.
TAATTGTAGTCTGTCCGGTTTAATTTTTATAGGCACTCTGTTATTAAGCGCTTACAATATAACAAAATTAACCGTCCCCTTGACTCACTAATAATATTAAAGAAAACGGCATATATAAGAACCAGCAGCCTTTAGTGCGGAGGTATTTAGATTGATGAGCAGGCGGTCACGATATGGGATGGCTATAATCTTTCTATTCGTGTTATGCATAATGGCAGTTCTGGGCGCGGATACTGGAGAGAAGGAGGTTTTATCTTATGGCCTGGCTAACAAAATCATTGTGGTAGATGCCGGCCATGGAGGAACTGACCCGGGTGCTGTTCGGGGGAAATATATGGAAAAGGATATTACCCTGCAGGTGAGTAAGAAACTGGCCGATTACCTGAGCCAGGCCGGAGCTCTGGTGATCATGCTGAGGGAGGACGATCGGGAGTTGGCCGAAGATCCCAGTGCTACCATTGCTGAACGCAAACGTTCGGATCTAAAACGACGGGTTCAGATAGCCAACGAAGCCCAGGCGGATCTATACATCAGCATCCACACCAATGCTGATCTGAGTCCCAGGTGGTCAGGTGCCCAGACCTTTTATCTGGCTGGCAGTGAACGCAGTAAAGTGGCAGCGGTAATGATACAGGATGAATTGACCAGAATAATGAAGAACACTGATCGTAAGGCCAAACCTGGCAGTTATTATATTCTGAGCCGCACCGAGATGCCGTCAGTTATCGTAGAAATGGGCTTCATCTCCAATCCCCGGGAGGCCCGGCAGTTAAGCGATGACCAGTACCAGTCCAAATTGGCTTATGCGGTTTTCTCGGGTATTGCCAAGTCAGAAATTCGAGATTATGATGAAGATATACAAGATTATCCAGGTTGGTAAATGATGACTCTTTAATAAAAATAGTAAAAGGAGGGTGGCAATAATGATAACCTATACTGCCCTTACCCCGCATCCCCCGTTAATAGTGCCATCCGTAGGCGGCGGCAGAATAAGTGAAGTGGCGTCAACTGTCCAGGCCATGAAGTCTCTGGCCCGGGAGTTGGCTGCCACATCCCCGGAAACTCTAGTGGTTCTTACTCCCCATGGCAATGTTTTTTCGGACTGCATCACTTGTTTGAGCGAAGCAGTATTGTATGGAGATTTTAAGGACTTTGGCAGCCAGACCGAGGGAAGCACCTATAATAACGACCGGGAACTGCTGGTTCAAATTGCTAAACGGTCGGTAAACGAAGGGATCAATTTCATCAGCGTGGATCTGGAATGCGCAGCCAGTAATCACCTCAGAGGAACTCTGGATCACGGGGTCCTGGTTCCTATGTATTATGTAGAACCGGCTTTGGATTATGAAATCCGCCTCCTGCCAATTAGTACGGGCTTTTTGTCCAACCTGGAACTATATACCCTGGGCAAGATCATCCAGGAATCAGCAGCTGTTCTGGACAGAAGGGTAGCGGTAATAGCTTCCGGTGATATGTCACATCGTTTGAAAGACGAGGGGCCTTATGATTATCATCCGGATGGACAAGCCTTTGATTTTAAGATTAAAACACTTCTTGAAGCAGGGGATGCCCAAGGAATTTATGACCTTCCCGTTAATCTGCGAGATAACGCCGGGGAGTGCGGTTATCGTTCCATAGTGATCATGCTGGGTGCTCTCGATGGCCTGAAGTTTAACAGCCAAGTATTTTCTTATGAAGGACCTTTCGGGGTAGGGTATCTGGTGGCAGGATTTTCCCCCTCACAGCAGGCACCCTCCTTATTAGAAAAGCTTAGAGGACAGGAAAAAGCTAGGTTGGAAGCGGGGCGGAGATCAGAGAGTGAACCGGTAAAATGGGCCCGGATGGTGTTGGAGAGTTACATTCAGGAGGGAAAAATACCGAAACTACCCCCGGAGTTGGTTATGCTGGGTCAGGATAAAGCTGGTGTTTTTGTATCTTTGAAAAAAAATGGCCAGCTGAGGGGATGTATAGGAACCATATCTCCGGTTTATGACAGCCTGGCCCAGGAGATTGCCTCCAATGCCATAAGTTCAGGAACCAGGGATGCCAGGTTTTTTCCCCTGGAAAAACGAGAACTTGATCAGCTGACTTATTCCGTAGATATCCTGGGAGAAGCGGAAGAATGTACCCGGCAGGACTTAGACCCGGCTAAATACGGGGTAATTGTTAGTTCGGCTGGCAAACGCGGACTTCTGCTGCCAGATCTGGAAGGGGTGGACACCATAGATCAGCAGCTGCATATCGCATTGGAAAAGGGCGGCATATCACCCTCCGAAAAGTATAAGATAGAGCGTTTTGAAGTTAAAAGATATCGATGAGGTATTAAAGGCAGCATTAAGTTATAGCTATTCTGGTCTGGATACCAAACATTGGACTGCGGAAACAGAACCAGGGCTCCCAGCAGAAGAAAAAAGAGCAACGAAGTGAATGCACATCTGTTGTCCCGTTTCGGGGTAGTGCCCGCAACGTTAATAGTAACCGACGGGAACATCAGTAGTACCCGGAGGGTGAGGGGGGACGGCGGGCCAAAGCATAAAGCCCGTCAAACCTCCGCCATTACAGAACTAAGAAAGCTGAGTTAAGAAGTAAGCCTGAGCTGGGTCTTATCCATGAGGAGGTTTTGCTTTATGCAAAAGGAAGCTAGGTTTTATGAAAAAATCGAAGACCATAAAGTGAAATGCGTGCTGTGTCCCCACCATTGTATTATTAAGCCCGGCCATCAGGGTATATGCCGCAGCCGGGTTAATGATGAGGGGAAGCTTATCGCCCGCAACTATGCTCAGGTAGCTTCACTGGCTCTCGACCCGATAGAAAAAAAACCTTTATATCATTTTTATCCTGGAAAAACCATATTGTCGGCCGGCACTTTTGGCTGCAACTTATCCTGCAGTTTTTGCCAGAATTATCTGCTGGCCCACGGTAATCCAGATACCCATACTATAGAACCGCAGCTGCTGCTGGAACTGGCTGAGAAAAGCCGGGCCCACGCTTCCATTGGAGTCGCATTTACGTATAACGAACCGATCATTTGGTATGAATACATAATGGATACCGCGGCATTGTTAAAAGAGAAAGATCTCCAAGTAGTAATGGTTACCAACGGATATATCGAGACGGAACCGCTCCGGCAAATACTTCCTTACGTAGACGCTATGAATATTGATGTTAAAGCTTTTACAGAAGAATGCTATAGAATACTGTGTAAGGCCGGCTTAAGAAAGGTGATGGAAACGGTTGAGCAAGCTGCCGGACACTGCCATGTAGAGTTAACCAGTCTTATAATTCCAGGTGAAAATGATGACTTAAATGATATCAAACAGATGGCCAGGTGGATAGCAGAAATTGATCCCCATATCCCGCTGCATCTATCCAGGTATCATCCC
>CAZBKS010000347.1:0-3382 GCA_964492475.1 uncultured Syntrophomonas sp.
ACA
Organism: uncultured Syntrophomonas sp.; assembly: GCA_964492475.1. Taxonomy (GTDB): domain Bacteria; phylum Bacillota; class Syntrophomonadia; order Syntrophomonadales; family Syntrophomonadaceae; genus JAAYJK01. The sequence continues at coordinate 4 of CAZBKS010000347.1, forward strand.
TCATCCGGGTACCGGAATCCGGCAGGAGCCCGGCCAGTATTTTAGATCCATCCAGAGGCGGCAAGGGAATTAGATTGAATGCCGCCAGGATAATATTTATACTGATCAAAGGGCTCAATAAAGATGCCGTAATGCCACCCCATTCGGTAAACTGATAGGGTAAAATCAACCTCAAGATAATCAGGCCTATAAAAGCCAGTACCAGGTTCATCATTGGGCCGGCCAGGGATACCAGCATCATTCCTTTTTTATATCCTACCTCTTTAAAATTAGCAGGATTTATCTGTACCGGCTTAGCCCAGCCGAAATGAAATATGAACAGCATTGCAAACCCAATCCAGTCGATATGTGGTAGTGGATTTAGAGTAAGCCGGCCCTGATAATAGGGAGTGTCATCTCCCAGTAAGTCAGCTACTTTGCCGTGGGCATATTCATGAAAAGTCAAAGCAATAAGTATGGCGGGCAGGGCGACCATCATCTCAGTTATGTTCATTAATATACTTTTCCTCCTCGATCATATTGTTAAGGGTGATCAATTCTTCTTCTCTGGTTCTGATTTTACCGTCAAGCTTCATCTTATACAACTCCGCTAATAAAAGACTATATATGGGCCCCGGTTTTAACCCCAGTTCCTTCAAATCCTGTCCGCTTATTTCCAGCTTTACTTCAATCTTTAAATCCAAGTAGCTTACTACTTTCTTCCAGGTGTTCTCGTCTTTGATGCAGCGCATAAGAAAAATTATGCCTTCCTGGCTCCAACTGCCAATGTGTTCATCTATGATGCTGGCCGCCAAATCATCCTGCCGGGAAAAATATTCAGCTAGTTCCGGAGCCAGAAATGATTCTTCCACGGATTTAGCTACTTCGTGGGAAGTAAAAAATCTCTGTATTGCTGGCAGTGCCTTTTCTTTAGGAATATCAGACACCATAAGCATTAAATATATGAGCCATGGTTTTATATTGGTCATCTGATACCTTTCACTCCACCAGGCATTTATAACTGGAATACGGCGCAGTTCATTCCAATCCAGCCGATCCAGGTTAATTTCCGGAAATATATAAGCCCAAACCCCGATTTCCTTCATCCTTTCCAGCGATGGCACCGGGTCTTTTTCGTCTAAAATCAGGATCAGTTCATGCATTATACGTGCGTAAGATAATTTATCCAATAATCTACGTTCTACTGCGTCTCGCGCAAACTTCAATGTATCTGGTTCTATGTTAAATTTATACCTTTGTTCAAAACGAATCGCTCTTAGAATCCTGGTGGGATCTTCCACAAAACTGAGGTTGTATAAAATTTTAATATAACCTTTTTCCAGGTCTTTCCGACCTCCAAAGTAGTCTATCAAATCGCCAAATTTGTCGGAGTTTAATGCTACTGCCAGAGTATTTATGGTGAAATCTCTTCTATATAGATCCTCTTTGATCGAAGCTCTCTCTACACTGGGCAGGGCCGCCGGAAATTCGTAGTATTCAGTTCGAGCCGTTGCTACATCAACCCTTAATCCATCCGGCAAGGTAATAACTGCGGTTTTAAACCGGTCATGAAATTTGGCTTTTCCGCCTAATCTTTCCGCCAGTTTGCCGGCCAGTACGATGCCATCTCCTTCAACAACCAGATCCACATCAAAATTAGGCAGCCTTAAGAAAAGATCCCGGACAAAGCCTCCTACACAGTATACCCTGCACTCCATTTCCTCGGCTATCTGTCCGGCAATTCTTAAAGCAGATAGTATCCTGGCCGGCAGGCGATCCTGCATAAGATTTAAACAATTTTCCTGCTCTGCTCCTCCAGAAGAATATAGCACTTCGTGATCTTCCGGATATTCATCCCCATGCAGGGTCCTAAGTATATCGGTACGGGATACAATACCAAACAATCTGCCATTTTCAACTATCGGTAATCTCCCGATATCGTATTCGACCATCAGTTTTTGAATTTCATTTACTGGAGTATCTGGCGTTGCGGTCCATACCCCACTGGTCATAAATCCTTTCACCGGTGCATGGGCAAGTTCATGAACTCTGGCTTTCCCCACGTCTCTTCTGGAAATGACCCCTATCATCCTATCTCCATCTACTACCGGCATGCCCGTATGGCCATACCGGAGCATGGTCTTACCCGCTTCTTCCATGCTGATATCCCCGGACAAGGTTTTTACAGGAGTGGACATGATGTCCCGGGCCAGGAGACCAGGTTTAGCTTTATTTTGGGCTTCATTCAATATAGTATCAATAATCGTCTCCAATTCCAGGTCTTTTACTGTTGCTGAAGCGGCTTTAGCGTGCCCCCGTCCAGAGAGCTTGTGCAGCACTTCATTGACATTGATATTATTACTGCGGCTTCTTCCCACTACATAAGTCTTTCCCTTCATGGCCGCTACTACAAAGGCAACTTCTGCATTTTCTACTTCCAGCAGTCTGTGGGTCAATGCGTCCAGGCCCTGTATGAATTCATCAGTGGAGGTGTGGGAAATAATTATTTCCGTATTTTTAATATTAAAGTGCCTGGTATTCTTCAATAAATCCTGCAGAAGCTGCCTCTGCTCCCCAGAGAAGGACTGCTCCATGAAGTTGGCAACTACTGCCAGGTTAGCGCCCATCTCCAGCAGGAAAGCGGCTGCTTCTATATCCCGGGGAGTAGTGGAAGTAAATAAAAGGCTGCCGGTATCATCATAAATACCCAGGGCCAGAATCGTAGCTTCAAAAGCACTTACAGGTATATGCTGCCTTTTAATTTCTTCTACCAGTATGGTAGTTGCAGCCCCTACCCGGTGTATTTCCACAATACTTCCAATCAAATTATCTTCAGATTCCGGATGATGATCATAAATGTAAAACTCCATGTTTTCCCGGGCCGCAATATTTTTTAGATGTCCCAGCCGGTTGATGCTGGCAGTATCAACAACTATCATACGCCGGATTTGATCTAAATCTATCTCTTTAGGTGTTTTTATATTTATCAGGTCTTTATACAAAGCCATAAATTTTTTTACATGCCTGCCCAAAGTGCCGGAAAACACCTTTACCTCTGAAGGATACAGGATACCCGCGGCCACCATGGAAGCCAGACCATCAAAATCCAGAGCATTATGCGAAGTTATTATGTTCAAGTAAATATTCCTCCTCAAAGATATAAGCATTATAACATACCTGCCATCGTATTGGCACTTGTCAGGCAGGGACTGCTTATCCGTATTATCGTTAAATTGATTGTGATGGCACAGCGGCGCTTAGATGATACTTTGGTAGCTAGTTTTTCCCCCGGAAAAATAACATAATCGTTCTGGAGTGTGCAGAAATATACTGGTGACCCTCTATCGGAGCATGGGCGCAACACCCTGCGCAGACGATTGGCGGAAGGGGGCGAGCGACA
>CAZBKS010000348.1:0-3375 GCA_964492475.1 uncultured Syntrophomonas sp.
GCAGACTCGCTTTGTGCTAAAGAAGGCATTGCAAGCAGGTTTGAAACCCCTGGTGGTTATAAATAAGATTGATCGAACCGGGGCAAGTGTAGATAAAGTTAATGATGAATTATTGGACCTCTTTATCGATTTGGAAGCTGACGAAGGCCAGCTGGATTTTCCAGTGGTACTGGCATCTGCCCGGGACGGATATGCTAAGATCCTTATGAAAGAATGGTCGGATGATATGAAGCCTCTTTTGGATGCTATACTGGAGCATATTCCGGCACCTTCAGGAGATCCACAGGGAGAACTGCAATTAGGAATTTCATCCATTAGTTATGATCCTTACGTTGGCAGAATCGGGGTGGGCAAAATATCCCGGGGTACTATTCAAAAAGGACAGGATTATGTGCTCTGCAATTCCAGTTCTGATCAACAGAGGGTCAGAATAAACACCCTGTACACTTTTGAGGGTTTACAGCGATGTGAAGTCGACAGCGCAACAGCAGGTGAAATAACAGCTGTATCAGGAATCGAAAATATCAACATTGGGGATACCATCTGTTCGCCCTTTGAGATAGCGCCCATCGATTTCGTAAAAATCGATGAGCCTACCATTTCCATGAATTTCGTGGTAAATGATAGTCCCATGGCTGGATTAGAAGGCAGGTATTTAACCAGCCGGCATCTTCGCGATCGGTTAATGAGGGAATTATTGTCCAATGTTTCCTTACGAGTAGAAGAATTAAGTCCTGATACCTTCAAGGTTTCAGGTCGGGGAGAACTGCATCTGTCTATTTTGATCGAAACCATGCGCAGGCAGGGTTATGAATTTGCAGTTACCCGTCCCGAGGTTATTATCAAGTATGAAGATGGGACAAAGAAAGAACCTATAGAAGAACTTTTTATTGAAGTTCCAGACTTAAACGTGGGTACGGTAATAGAGAAGGTAAGCAGCCGCAAAGGTGAACTGGCTAACATGATCAACTCCAATAGTGGAACGGTTAAACTCGAATTTAGCATACCCGCCCGGGGGCTGATCGGTTTTCGTTCTGAATTCCTTACTGATACCAGAGGAAATGGAATCATGCATCACCTTTTTTCTTCTTATGCGCCTTATCGGGGCGAGATACCGGGACGTACGCGGGGGTCACTGGTTGCTTCTGAAAGCGGCACCGCAGTCGCTTATGGATTGTACAAAGCCCAGGACCGAGGAATACTCTTTATAAGTCCGGGCACCGATGTTTATGAGGGTATGATCGTGGGTGAAAACAGCCGTAAAGAGGATATAGCTATCAACGTATGCAAGAAGAAGCATCTAACCAATACCCGCTCATCTGGGGCCGATGAAGCTTTGCGCCTGGTTACTCCGACTTCAATGAGTCTTGAAAAGTGTTTGGAATTTATAGCTGATGATGAGCTGCTGGAAGTAACTCCTACTGCGCTGCGCCTCAGAAAAATGACTCTGGACAAGGTCAAACGGGAAAGAATGGCCAAACAAAAACCACAAGCATTATAACTTAATATAAATGGGAGTATTAAAGCCACCTGCCAATTTGGCAGTGAAAGGGTGGCGGGCGCTGCTGCTTTAATAAAGACTGCTTACAGCTCAATGTGCGAAAATAAAAAAGGTTTAGTATTTTTCATACTAAACCTTTTATAAACTTGAGCTGTTTATCTGTAGCTGCTGTTCCGTCTAGCCTGGAAACAGTCTCTGCAGTAAACCGGTCTATCGCCGGTAGGCTCAAAGGGCACTGTAGTCTCTTGGCCACAAGAAGCACAGATAGTCTTAAACATCTGACGATCTTCTCTGCCGCGTGAGTTACCGTAGCCATTGCGCTGCTGTTTGCGTGCTTTTCTACACGACGGACACCGACCCGGTTCATTTTCAAAGCCTTTTTCTGCGTAAAATTCTTGTTCGGATGCTGAGAATAAAAATTCATTTCCACAATCTTTGCATACTAGATACTTATCTTCCATAAATATAGTCATCTCCCTTCAGGTAGTACTCTTGGACTTCGTTACCCGAAAAGGAGTAAGCGTCAAGAACAAGGCACTAAAAGCATAATCCAACTGCATAACATTGTCAAGTCAAACTGATAAAAAATCAAATATTCAGGCTGATTTAAGACCCTAACGGCTTAATTCTAAAATATTAGATAGACCATTGTATTCTTAGGGTAACCAAACAAAGAGGATTAGAATAAAAATAAGTAGGTCTAGACTAAAATAGTAAGCCCGTAATAAGAACAACCCGAATCAGTGATTTGGCGGCTGCCCTCAATCTGCAGCCGCCATCAGTCACTAATATGATTATAAAACTTGCCGAAATGGAACTGGTTAATTGCGAAAAATATGGTCTGGTAATTCTGACTGATAAAGGCCGGGAGTTAGGCCTTTATCTATTAGAAAGGCATACAGGCCCTTAATTTATCTTCTTCATAATCAATAACCCGCCTGGCTTTATGATAGAAGCTGCACGTTTGAAGCCTGCTGCCCCTTGGGTCCCATGGTAACTTCGAACTGTACCTGCTGCCCCTCGCTTAAAGACCTTAAACCCGTGCTTTGCAGAGCCGATTGATGTACAAAAACGTCGGTACCCTGTTCGGTTCCAATAAACCCATAACCTTTGGTATCATCAAACCATTTTACTGTTCCAATCAAATTGATCCCTCCTATTAGAAAAACAATCTGTTGATATCATTCCCTAATAGAGGGATTTAGATTGCACGTATATTAATCCATAAGAGTAAATAAATTCAATTGGCTTCTATCTGCAGGTTGTTTTCGGCTACTCTGCCATTTTACCAATATCTAATTTTTATGGTTCTTTGGTCCTGGGAAATACTGTTAAAGTCTCCCCTCCTTCTCCCCAGAATAGAACCCTGGCATATTCTGCTGCCTCGGAAGTGGAAATAGCTACAGCTTCTCCCGGGTATCCTTGAGGTTCAAGGCTGTGCCAGGGTCCGGCGTCGAAAAACACTGCATCCGGGTCGGTTTCAAAGCCCAGCTGAATTTTAACTTTCACACATGGTGAATCGGAAGTATTTAAAATCATGAAAGTGGCCTTTTCCCGTGGACCCAGAGCAACCGGATTCGATTCAACAATAGGAGCAGCAGGGCATGCCGGTATCACTATTTTCTCTTTATCTTTTATTTCCAATATGCCATCAACGAACTTAACCGACAGTTTCGGCCATTCATTGCTATACAAATAGTTGCCGCTTCTAAAGGCAAGCAGATCGTTGCTGTCTTCACTGCCGGCCAGCAATAAGCCATTATTAGGGATCGACCCATCATACCATCCCCTGACCAAATCGCTTATATCAATAGTCTGAAGGCCTAGCGGAGTTGTTTGGTCAATGATAATAGAGCCATCCCAGAATGGACTAA
>CAZBKS010000349.1:0-3364 GCA_964492475.1 uncultured Syntrophomonas sp.
TTATCAGGCTGCACTGCGGCAGGGTTGTTTTAATATCTAGACTGCTGCTGACGGGCGGCATAATGTCCAGGTAATTGCAAATCTCTTCAATCATCTCTATGCTTATGTTTTTCTCCTCTCTTAGCTTACCCAGATATTCCCTGGACTCATTTGAATCCATAGCTTCCAGTTTCCGACCGATTTCATACACCCATATACTCAAACCAGCCAATTCTCCGTCATTCCATCTCTGTACCGCCCTTCGGTACATATCCCTGATTAGCGAAACCAGCCGGTTTTTACTGCTGTTTACATGCTCGGGATTGCCCAGAACTACAATATTGGCAATTTTTTCCGATAACAACAGGGCACACGCGCGCCCAATAGAACCGGTAGCTCCTACTACTGCACCTCGGGCTGATTCCAACTCGATATGCATTTTCTCAGCCCCCAGAGCCAGAGCTTCCATAGCCATAAGCACGGTAAAACTATTACCGCTGGTTATGGCCGTACCACGTCCCTGTACTGCCCTGCCACCCCGGGTCACTACTGAGCTGAGTGCTCCCAACCCAACGATCTTAGCTCCCAGGTCTCTTCCCATGTCTACCGCCTGTTTAATTACTTCGCTGGTTTCTTCCCGGGGCAGGGCCATGATTTCCCGTGCTCCAAAGGGAACCCCGATAAGCCAACCTTCAACCAGGGTACCTGCCTGAGACCTTATGGCTGGCATATGACAAACCAAGCCAGCTTCCCTGGTCTGACTCTGCCATTCCATCAACTGGAAAATTTCATCTCGGCTGTAAGTTACAAAGGATGGATTATTCAAAACCACATCTTCAGGAGCCGCATAATGGATGATAAAAGCAAATTTCTCAGATGCTGTTTCTCCCGGTTTTAGCTTTGAAGACATTATCCTTCTGCTTCCCGCTCTATAGTCTATTATTTTCTCTGGCTTTTTATAATCACCCAGCAAATGTCGATAGAGCTTGGAGTAATCCCGATTATACAGGATTTTAAATACCATACCCAAAGCATCTGTCACCCGATCGATTTCTGCAAAAGTAATGGTAAGGGTAGGTTCCAGTCTTAGTGTCATGGAGCTGTTCAGATAAGGCGCCAGCCGAATATTATAAATATTGAGCAAGAATCCGGCTACAAGTGCAGTAAATCCTTCACAGTCGGCCAGATAAGTCATATCAAAAGAACCACAATCGGTCAATTCATTGATCTCAACCCCAACCATTAAACCGCTGCCCCGGATTTCCTTAATAACTCCGGGATATCTCGCATCTATTTCCTGCAGTTTTTTCAGCAGGTACTCACCTTTTTCTTCTACTTCTCTAATCAGTTCCCGATTATTTTGTTCCAATCTCTCTAATACAGCAATGCCCACCGCACAGGTAACCTGGTTGTTGGCAAATGTGGAGCTGTGCAACATGCCAAAATCATCATTCCAGACCCGGGGTGAACTTATACAAACACCCATGGGCAAGATTCCGCCTCCCAGAGCTTTAGCCAGCAACATTATATCTGGTTCAATTCCCTCATGTTCACAGGCAAACAATCGCCCGGTACGGCCCAGTCCGGTTTGAACCTCATCTACTATAAATACTACTCCGTATTTATTACACAGTTCCTGAGCGCCTTTCAAATAACCAGCCTGGGCAGTTATAATTCCGCCCTCACCCTGTACTGGTTCCACGATAAATGCAGCTGTTTTATCAGCTATTTCCTGAAGTGTCAATTCCAGTGCCTGCAGATCATTAAAGGGTATTCTTACAAATCCAGGAGCCGGTGCCCTGAACGGCAGTTGATAAGAGCCCTTCCCAGTAGCAGATAGTGCACCCAGAGTTTTTCCATGAAAACTGTTATTCGTGGATATTACGATCTCTTTGCCAGTGCTGGAGCGTGCCAGTTTGATGGAAGCTTCAACCGCTTCAGTTCCACTCTGGCAGAAGGTGCAATAGCTTAAATCTCCAGGTGTGCATTCTGCCAGCATATTTGCCAATTTTAATGCCTCTCCTGGTATCGATGGCTGAACCAGGCTGGGGAGCCCCCTTTTTCTAACTTCTTCCAAGCAATCCCAGATAAAATCAGGATTATATCCAAAAGGTACCGCACCATATTGAGCAATAAAATCAAGGTACTCCACGCCTGCTTCATCCACCAGATAACTTCCCCGACCATATGTGTAATTCTTATCCAGCCTGAAAGTATGCAAAACGTCCTTTAAGGTGGGATTTAGTAAGTCCCTCCGCATAACAGACAAAAATATTCCTCCTTTTTTGTGCACATCATTGTGCAATATACGCAACTATATACATTTTATAGATAATATCGGCCCTGTCAAATTTTATTGAACTTTTTCCTGCCGATATTACATAAATATTGTAATTGAGGGTAATAGTATTATTAAATAATGCAATAGGAGGAGGCATGGTCAATGGATGACGAACGCAATAGAGATGATAGCCGCAACCAGATGGCCACTCAGGACGGATATGATATTGGCACCTTTCAATTTCTGAAAGCAGGATGGTGGGTATGGCATGTTATCGCCATCGCAGGAGTATTCTATCTGGGATATATTTTCGGTGGATCAATTTTCTAAGATTCAGAGTGCCAGGCCCTAAGTTAACTGCTAGTGCCTGGCACCGTAATAAATTAGTCTGACACGGTCTTTCAAAGCTCTTCCCAGCTTTCACCAAATTCCTCAAACCAACTGAAGATGTGACATTCAGCACATAATAATTGTGACTCTTCATGCATACTATGGCATTCATTGCAATCCAGTTCTCCATTATGAGAATCATGGGGATTTGAATCTCTCCAGTATATTCTTAAACCGCCTGTTCTAGCGCGGGCAAACCAAAAAAGGACGGCCTGACTGACCGTCCCCTTGACTCATTTTCTTACCACTCCTGGGGCAACTGCCTCAACTGAGCCAGTTTAAATACCGGCCCATCCAGGCAGATATACTCGCTGCCTATATTGCAGCGGCCGCATTTTCCTATACCGCATTTCATGCGCATTTCCAGGGTGGTTATGACCTGTTCATCGGTATATCCCATCTTTTCCAGGGACTGCAGTACAAATTTTATCATTATGGGCGGTCCGCAGGTTACCGCAATCATTCCGGCCGGATTAGGGTTGATCTCTTCCACGTAGGCGGGGACAAAACCGACATGGCCATCCCATGCTTCTTCAGGATTATCTATAGTAACGTAGACCTGGGTATCCTTTATGGCCGGCCATTCATTGAACAACTCCTCTTTGAAACAGAGGTCCGCATAGCTGCGGCTGCCATATATTATAGTAATTTTCCCGTAATCTTCCCGATGTTTGAAGCAGTATTTAATAAATGAACGCAGGGGCGCCAATCCTA
>CAZBKS010000350.1:0-3335 GCA_964492475.1 uncultured Syntrophomonas sp.
ATTCATCACCATCAAAAAAAGCACCTTTGCCAGCAACAGGTTTTAAAAGAGATTCATACCAACTACGGAACTACCGTGCTTCATATAACTCATGATTTTAATGAAGCATTAAACCTTGCTACTCATGTGGGGCTAATGCTCAATGGAAGTATGGCCCAGGTGGGCAAAGTTGATGAAGTATTTCGCCAACCCAGGAATATCAATGCTGCCATGTTTCTAGGAATAGAAAACATTTTCCCGGGCAATTGCTGCAATGGAGTTTTTACATGCAGTGAAAAGCTGAAATTCCCAATTAATCGTTTAGCTGCAGAAGCTTCGTATGTTTATTTCCTTTCCGATGATGTGACTTTATGCAGCAGCAACACACCTTATCAGTTTAGAGGAATAGTTAAGAATATATCTAAACAGAAGGATTATGTAACCATTTGTGTTGATATGGGACATATGGTAAAAATCAAATTGTCACACCGTGAATTTCAAAAGCATTATATGCAACCTGGCGATGATATATGTTTTTCAGTTAATTCTGAAAAGATTGGATGGATTGTCTAATACAAGTTTGATTCCACTGCAAAAACCCTGTTTGGATGCATAAACATGCAGGAGCCATCAACGGAGCATGGTAGAAACACCCTGCGAGGTGAAGCGGTGGAAGGGGGCGAGCGCCATGGACGGGGCGAGAGTGGCACTCCGCACGGATGCGGAATTGGAACGTCCCCCTGGAGCCGCAAGACGAGGAGTTGGTGTTTCTCATGCGGAGTCTTGGCAACGGAATATTTATACATCCAAACCAGCGTATTATGCCTTTTTGCAGTGGAATCAAGTTTTAATCAGGGAAACTATTTCCTGCATTAATAGACTTTATTTTTAACGGAGGTATGGTAATGTATTTTAGTGACGAAGCCCTTGAACGCTTTATTCAGGAAGATGTTCCCTATATTGATTTAACTACTGTACTACTTGATATTGGTCAAAAACCGGGGCTAATATCCTTTGCCGCAAGAGAAAACGGGATTATCAGCGGTACTGAAGAGGCTGGACGAATCCTGCAAAAATCGGGAGCCAAACCGGGTTTGATACTAGCCAGCGGAACTCCAATCGTCCCTGGTCAAGCTCTATTACAAGCCGAAGGAAACGTTTCCAGCTTACATCTTGCCTGGAGAATCTGTCTTAACATAATGGAATATAGCAGCGGTATTGCAACCCGCACTCGCAATTTACTGGATAAGGCCCGAAAGGTAAATCCTGATATTGGTATACTCGCTACGCGCAAAATGTTTCCTGGAACACGAGGGTTTTCCGCTAAAGCAGTATTAGCCGGAGGCGGTTTCCCTCATCGTCTGGGTTTGTCTGAAACCATCCTGATATTTCGCCAGCATATCAACTTCCTGGACGGCATAAATGAACTGAGCCAAAGAATTCCCCAATTACGGAAGCAGGCCCGGGAGAAAAGAGTCATAGTTGAAGTTGAAACACTTGATGACGCCCTCCTGCTGGCTGACGCAGGAGTGGACGGACTACAGTTTGACAAGGTACAACCCGGGCAGCTTAAGAACTATGTGCAGGAAATCAAAAAAACCCGTCCTGATCTCCTCTTGCTTGGAGCGGGCGGCATAAATGAAAGTAATGTTATCGAATATGCTTCAACAGGTGTTGATGGAATAGTAACGACATCCATGTATTTTGGGCGCCCACTGGATATTTCCGTAACCATGGAGCCCATTTAGATCCTTTATGATAATGAAAATATTTCGCTTTTCCCAAAATTCTTAAGATTTAGGCAAATCCCAGAAAAGATACAGGGGGGATAAAATGTCCCCCCTGTAAGTGCCGCTTGTAACGCTAATATATCCACTTTACTTTTATGTTGCGAATACTAGTTGTAAATAAGAAAATAGTAAATCCGGCCAACACCAGGTATTCAACAGCGGAGTCAGTATAAAATTGTACCAGCGGGCTTAGAGCTGCCAGCAGCAAGGATATTGCCAGTATCGTTTTTATTCTCATGCCAGCCAATTTTGTCATGTAAAACACATCCCAAGTATGTTTTATCAATATGTAATATTGATAATTATTATCATGTAGCATTATAATGCATAGATCAAAGGATCAATATATGGCATTAGTCCTTTTTTTAAATATATTTTTGCATAACTGCGAAATTTGTCCATGTAATTCGGTAATTTCAGACTATACTCGATAACTGCGTTACACTATAATAAGAACAAAATTATTATTTCGGGGAAGCTTAAAGGGGTAGGAAATATGAATTATGAAGGTATAATAATAGGAATTTCATCTTTTTTAATAATAGGCATTTTTCATCCAATAGTAATTAAATCAGAATACTACATTGGGAAAAAAGTTTGGCCGTTTTTTTTACTTACTGGAATAGCTCTTATCGCTTTATCATTATTTATTGACGACAGTACAATCTCTGCAATAGTTGGAGTAACAGGCTTTTCTTCTTTATGGACCATTCATGAAGTTTTCGAACAGGAAGAAAGGGTTAATAAAGGCTGGTTTCCAAGTAATCCGAAGAAAAAGCGCTGATTACTTTAAAAATACCAGAATGCATATATTTCAAGTAAAATTGCAAATAGCAATTATTATGACTGAAATTATGCCCAATGAAAAATAGTCTTTTCCGGTAAATGCAAGTTCGCGCAGGTAGGTTCGTTTTCCAGGCTGGTACCCTCTCGCTTCCATGGCTTCTACGAGTTCATCCGAACGGCGCAGGATGCTTATGGTCAAAGGAGCAGCAATACTAATAATTGAGCGCATCTTTCCACTCAGACTGCCCGATTGAAAATTGGCGCCCCTCGCTAATTGCGCTTCTCGTATGTTATTCATCTCTTGCTGAAGGGTAGGGATAAAACGAAGAGCCATACTTACCATTAAAGCTATATTGTGAGAAGAAATTCCGATTATTTGCAGCGGTCTGAGCAAATGTTCTACAGCTATAGTAAGTTCCGATGGCGATGTGGTCATAGTTAGAAGTGATGCGGTCAGAATCAAAAGAAGGAATTTCCCAACCTGAAACGCTCCCAGGTACAGTCCTTCATGACTAAGCACAATAGGACCGAAAGAGAACGGCAGTATGGAATTCCCGGGAGAAAAAAGCGCATAGATTAAAAAAAGCATTACGAATAAAGCCCAGACCGGGCGAGTGCTTTCAAGGAGTGTAATTATACCGATGTTTGCAAGCAACGAGAAAGCCAAAACAATCCCGGTGGTCACAATTAATCCTGTGGAGTCGAGGCGCAGTATTATGATGCTAAATGCCAGGACTGCCAGCAATTTAACCCTTGGATCGCAACTATGCACAGGGGATT
>CAZBKS010000351.1:0-3324 GCA_964492475.1 uncultured Syntrophomonas sp.
TAGGCCCGGGTGTAACAATATGTTCATTCACTATTAACTGACGTGGAGCAGTATGTTACAATTCTGAACGATTAGATGTTCACAGACAGGAACAGATTACTTATCGTTCATTTGCTGAACAAGGTTTCAACTCTCTGAGCAAGTAACTGCAAAACAAAGGTTTGGCAGACGGTTTATAAAACCGGCCGTCAAACCTTCGAAGCTCGGTGTTCTTCTTTCCCTGGTCCTACAAGCAACTTAACACGCAGCAATCTTTTCAACTCAGGCCTTTATCAGTACCGGGGCAACAGCTTGAACTCCTTCGTGGGGTAATGAAAAGCTATGGAATAAAATCAATATCCCAAGCCTTCTTTTTATCCTCTGACTCCTTGGTATCTTTCTGTTTTTTTTGGGGTGACTTTTTTTGGGTATGCAAACCATCCTTCTTTTCCATTAAATTCTTTGCCTCCTTAATTAGACTTTTCTATCTAGTATTGTGTCCCGAATATCCTTTATTAATCTTACTGATTTTGCATGGTCTTTAATTTGATATTGTCTCATCGTAACTCAATCGATCCTGCACCTGGCATATTATTTGCAAAATAATGGCTGGTGCCTGCAAGGAGATTAAGCTAAATATATGTTTTTGAATACTTTAAGCAGGCCCCAGCAAGACATGCCCTTATGGCCAGTGCTGCATAAAAAGGCAATAACGGAAGAGAGAATATATTGTTACTATCTAGCAAATTCTAATTAAAGTATTTCAATTATACCAGCACTTATAGTTCACCTCGGCAATGCCGATAAAATAAGTTTTAGAAAAGAAAGGGGTTGTCTCATTAATGAAAGCTGCAGTGTGGTATGCGCAAAAAGATGTAAGAGTTGTTGAAGTTCCCGAACCTCCTAGTCCCCCCGAAGGCTGGGTAAAAATCAAGGTTGAATGGTGTGGAATATGTGGATCAGACCTGCACGAATATATTGCCGGGCCTATCTTTATTCCGGTAGGAACACCTCATCCATTAACCGGCGGAACTGCCCCGGTCACACTGGGTCATGAATTTTCCGGAACAATCGTTGAAGTAGGCGAAGAAGTCAGCAACTGGAAGGTTGGTGACAAAGTAGCCCCCGATGCCTGCCAGGTATGCTGGGAATGTTATTCGTGCAAGAGGATGAACTATCCTTGCTGTGAGAAACTGGCATTTACCGGTCTGCATACTGATGGGGCATTCGCTGAATATGTTAACGTTCCAGCTTATACCCTTTACAAGGTTCCCGATGACATGCCGTTTGAAATAGCTGCAGTTGTAGAACCTCTGGCGGTTGGAATGCATGCGGTTCGCCGGGCTCCGGTTATAGCCGGCGATAATGTTGTTATTTTGGGTGGCGGTACTATCGGATTATCGGCTCTGCAATGTGCTAAAGCCGCAGGTGCTGCAAAGGTAATAGTAGTTGAGATGGCTAAAGCCCGTAAAGATTATGCCATGAAACTTGGAGCCTATGCTGTTCTCGATCCTACCCAGGAAGACGTAGCTGCTGAAGTAACCAAACTCACTGATGGCCTGGGGGCTGATGTAGCCATTGAATGTGTCGGCAGTAACCAGACTGTTCCCGTAGCTCTTGCCAGTGTTCGCCCCCGCGGCATTGTTGTAACCGCAGGGGTATTCGAAAAGGACACTCCGATTCAATTTAATAATGTAACTTTCCCGGAAAAAGAGATTAAGGGCTCCCTGGCTTACAACGGAGAATTTGCCACCGTTATATCAATGTTAGGCGATGGCAGGCTTGATGCAAACACCATGATTACCGGCAAGATCAAACTTGATGATATTATCGACAAGGGTTTCATGGAATTAATAAATAATAAGGACCAGAATATCAAGATTATCGTATCACCTAAATAGGGTATAATTGTTAGAATCGAACCATAATGCACCTCAATATTTGTCCTATAAAGAAAAGTTTCCGGAATCATGGTTTCGTTCATGGGTGCAGCGAAAGCGAGGGCTAATTACCCTCGTTTTCGCCGGCCACCTTATTTTTTCCACTTTTCATAAACTTCGTCCGGGAGGGGCATATAGAAATCTATGGCCCCGGATGGATTGTCCATTGGAGCAATATCATCGTTTGTATCAGTAATATTCCCTGCCTTTTTTTGCTTTTTCATTAAAATATCACCTCCTGATAAGTTCTGTTATTATTTTGCCCGTGTATTCCCCTTTATCTCACCCACTTTTTACCATCCCCGTCGGAGCCGTCCACTTTTATTGATTATGATGCTTGGCAATGGTATCATTTCATGTAAATAAGAGGTTATTGTGCCAAGCGTAACCATTTCCAGCAAGAGACAACTCACTATACCGGCAGAAGTATTCTGTTTATTGGACCTCAAAGAGGGCCAGAAGTTAATGGCCTGATTCATGAAAACATAATTAAAGCCTACGAAAACGAATTAACATGGTTGGAGAAACTACGCCAGGCAAACTGTAATGCAGCCAAGAAGGAGATCAATAAAATGAATTATAAGGTCAGACAAAAAAACCAGCAAAAGTATATTGAGTGTTTATCGGCAACACCACCGATCAGCTCTGAGCAGGAAGCATTGGACCTGGTTGCTCTTTGCGGGGAAAACGATACCAACCGGTTGATGCTCCATGCGGACGCCTTGTCTGAAGATTTCTTCAAACTTAAGACCCGAATTGCCGGAATGATTCTACAGAAATTTGTTAACTATCGAGTCAAAACGGCAATAGTTTTACCCGGTGATATAAAAATCACCGGCAAATTTAAAGAGCTGGTGGCAGAATCCAGCAAAAGTAGGGAGTATAGAGTTTTTGACCACACTCAAGAGGCGGAAAATTGGTTATTGGACTGATAAATTATTGAATCAGAAAACAGGAATTAGCCAGTTCCTTCTGACGAAGATATTTTTAATAATCTGATAATAATTAAAGCGATCAGCAGAACTGTTACACATTATGAGATGGAGAATCATTTTTTTGATTACTAATTATTTTTACAGCCAGGGAAAAGATTATTTCTGATATTTTAGGCAATGAATAGGCTTAATATTCTGAATCTTGTTTACTCCATGCAAAAACGAAAGTAAATCCAAATAAAATTCCAGCTACAGTAACTAAACTCGGATGATATCCAACTATGAACCCAATGAGACCCCAATGACGGGGCAGTTCTGCCAAGTAAGTTATTGGAGTTATGGCTACAGCAAGGGCGGGAAT
This sequence comes from uncultured Syntrophomonas sp., assembly GCA_964492475.1. Classification (GTDB taxonomy): domain Bacteria; phylum Bacillota; class Syntrophomonadia; order Syntrophomonadales; family Syntrophomonadaceae; genus JAAYJK01. The sequence goes on from CAZBKS010000351.1 coordinate 3,216, forward strand.
ACCAACCGTCAAAAGCAAAATCCAATCTAACTTCCAGGAGCCATGCTGTTTATCTTGCCTAATGAGATGCGGTAGTGCCATTAAAAGACCTACTAGAATAGGAAATATG
>CAZBKS010000352.1:0-3322 GCA_964492475.1 uncultured Syntrophomonas sp.
CGGCTGGCAGATGCCTAAAGAGGGGGGGCATTACTATGATCTTTATCTCCATCCACTAGCAAACGCGGAAACAGTCAAGGATGTCGAGGCTTTCTCCTGGCCAAACCCACTAGACCCAGCCCGGTTTGTCGGGATGCAGGCCGAAGCAGATAAAATCGTTCACGAAGAGAAGAAATTCTTCATTCTTGAAAGGATGAGCTCTGGAATGTGGGAACATGCTATGTGGATGACGGGTTACGAGAAGTTCTTTACGGCAATGATCTCTAACCAGAAGTTGGTGCATGCAATCATGAACAAGATCCTTGAGATCAAGATGGCTTATTGGGAAAAAGCTCTCACCATGGTGGGGGATTATCCGGTTGTGGTTTCTGAGGCAGATGATCTGGGGCAACAAACTGGCTTGCTGGTCTCACTCCGCATGTATAAAGAACTGATCTGGCCTTATCATAAACGGTTATTTGAGTTCATAAAAAGTAAGGCTAAAGGCAAGGCTTTTATCTTCTTTCACAGTGATGGAGCTATTTACGAGACCATTCCTCTGCTCATCGAAGCAGGCGTTGATATCCTCAATCCCTGGCAGGTGAGCTGCAAGGGAATGGACGACACCGCTAAATTCAAACGCGAATATGGTAAAGACCTAACCATTTGGGGAGGAAGCTGTGATTCGCAGAAGATATTACCCTTTGGCACCCCAAAAGAGGTCAGAGATGAAACCCGACGCCGCATTGAAGATCTTGCCCCTGGAGGGGGCTTCGTTTTTGCCCCAATTCATGTGATTCAGGGCCATGTGCCGCCCGAAAATATCATTGCCTGGTGGGAGACACTTCAAGAGTATGGAAAATACTAGAAGATGGTCTACGCGTTGCAATAATCCACGGGCTGCATTTACCGAAGTTCCTCACTGCCGTTGACGGTAGGTGGAAAATGCGCATCCAAACGAGCCTGAATTTCAGCGGAAGTCCTGGTTTTTCCAAGACCGCCATATGTACATCGAAGCGATTGCGGAAGGGACTGACCGATTTCGTAGATCGCATCAATCGTCTCATGTAAGGGAATGACCTGGTCAAAACCAGCAAGTCCCATCATTGCACAGGCGAGGGCATTGACTCCAGCCATGATATTCTTGTTAAGACAAGGCGATTCCACCCGACCAGCCACAGGATCGCAAGCTAATCCGGTGATGCCTTGAAGTGCCATTGAGGCGGCGGCTAAGCATTGCCGGGCTGTGCCACCAAAAAGTTCGGTTACTGCTGCGGCAGTCATACCTGAGGCAGCACCACATTCCATCTGGCATCCACCCACTTCTGCGGCAAATGTAGCTTGATCGCAGAAAAAAACTCCAATCAATCCTGCTGATAACAACGCTCTGAGAAGAATGCTGCGTTCAAAATGCAATCGTTCAGATAAAGCGCATAATACACCGGCTAAACATCCGCAGGCACCCGCTGTCGGAGCGGCGACAATGGGTTTCATAGCACTTTTTGATTCCATTACAGCTGTGATACAGCGCACAACATCAGTAATGAGCTCCATATGGGGAAAAGAAGGTTTCTGGTTGAGGCGATAAGCTTGAGAACCCAATATTCTATTTTCGTATTGAACAATATTTTGTCCGGCTGCACACGCATTTTCCATGACTCGAAAAATATCATCGGCGAGTTTTAACACTGCAGCGTGGGAAATTCCACCTCGGGCACTCTCATATTCTATGGCAAAATCAGAGAGTAATCGTTCATCACCTTCTGCCATGTAGTCATAAAGCGACAAACAGTTTGTAAATGGTAGGTTGTATTTATCCTGTGAAAGAATGGGAAGAACGGGTGAGAGAATAACCGTTTCCTGGGCAGGAAATGCAGCTAGCGCTTCTTTAGATGGGGGTTTATCGAAAACAAGCTTTACCAAGGAATGTTTTTCATCTTTACTTATGGATGTTTTACAAGACAAGTGGGATGCCGCAGTTTTAGCAATGCTCTCTGCCTCATCGGGCTTACATAACAATAAAGCCGCATGATAATCTCCATAGTAATGAAGCGAGACTCCGCAGAATTCCCAAAGATCGATCATACCGCCACCGGTAGAGGTGGCTTGAAAGGTTAGCTCATCCTGGTCTGATCGTATAATCCGAACCCTATAATTATTAGGGTGATCTGCCACGCTATCTGTAATAATAAAGCGTAGTACCATCGCGTCGTTCGCCAGCCTTACAGAATCAGGGACACGCGCATCATCCAGCGGTAAACCTATCAAGCCAGCCGCGAATCCCATATCTGAACCATGACTGTGATAGGTATATGCTAAGGAGGTATTTTTACAAAATTCAACACGCACTTCTGTTGTATTCTCAGTGAGACAACAGGCAGCAATACGACCGATACGGGCAGCAGCTGCTACGTGAGAACTGGAAGCTCCAACCATCACTGGGCCCAGTACATCATTGAAGATGCTCTTATAGTATTCTGACAAAATTACCTCCTCTGGCAAGATTGCTCAATATCTCTAGTAACATGCTCCAAGTGCTCCAGCATGGCACAGCGGGCGGCGTTGGCATCCCTTTCGCGAATGGCATTCAGGATGCGGAAATGGTGGGTGACTTGCAGTTCGTGTTTCGACTCACCTGCTTTTGAGAACTCAACATAAGCTTCATTGGCGGTAAGTAACAACTCAAGAGTTTTCAATAAAGTACGATTGTTGTTGATCCGTACGATTTCCAAGTGAAAGTTGAGGTTTTCCTCATTACCTACCAAGCCCTGAGAAAGGGCATAACGGTGAGCAAATGCTAGATTCTCCAAATTGTAGATGTCTTGCTCAGTAGCACGTTCCGCTGCACCAGCTGCAGCATACGGTTCCAGTAATTCTCGTATCCGAAGGATTTCCAAGAGTGTTTCAATATCTTTATCAATGGAAAGTGTTACCAGTTCTTTTGCAAGCTCATTTTTATTGTAGTTAATGTCTTCTAGTTTGAGAAAATTCAAGCCTTCAGGTGTAATTATCCTGCCCTTGTTACTCACCTTTTTCAAGTATCCTATTTTCTCAAGGTAGGCAAGCTGTCTTCCTATTGTCGCTTGAGAAGCCATTAAGTTTCGGTATAAAGTCGACGCGCCTACTGGACCACCTGCTTTATCGATCTCCTTTAAAAGGAGAATAAGACTACGCTTATCGATCATATATTTTTTGGAGTTCCCTCGATTGATTAATTGATGATCATTAATGAGCAATGATGTATCCATGTTAGCATACTTGAATCTCCTTGTCAATTTAATGACGGGCGTGTGTTTGTCCCAAGAATGGTTGGTGAAATAGAGAAAGGAGCAAGGTCGAATAT
>CAZBKS010000353.1:0-3299 GCA_964492475.1 uncultured Syntrophomonas sp.
AACTGTCTTGCTAAAGCCATCAATATCTGGTGGTTTCTGTAGATTTTATCTCGATATTTCATAGCCACCATAAGTTTTTCCTGGATGTCAATCAAAATAAAGGCGGTATCTTGTGGATTTAATCTAAATTTACTGGCCATTCCTTTTTCCTCCCTTGCGCATCGAATTTTTGTTACGGTACTTTTTCTTTATTAAGAAACTCAATTCTGAGATTTTAATTATATTATGCTCAATTCGATAAAGCTTAGACCGAGCACAACCGGGGCAGTCAATCACCAGCATTTCTAAAAACTCATATCTTGAGCTCTATAAACATTATAACCAGTGAATGTGTCTTAAAATGCCTGAATATAAGTTTTCTTCAGGCTATCAGGCAGACTTTGGTGGTAGTATATTTATATTATTACTGTTACACTATTAATGGAATATGCCACCTTATTTCAGGAGTGATAGCCATGAACAAAAAACAGCTTGCCATCTTAATAATCCTGACCATATGCATCTTTTTTTCGTCGATTATGATGCAACTGGCTATTAGCGCAGAATCCACAATTCTGAATGCAAATTTTTATGATTCATTTGTTCAAAAGCATAATCTGTGCAATATTCCTCAGAATTTCGTTTTATTAACTATCAAAAATAACACCAGTGGGTTGAATGAAAATATTTATCAATCCCTTATTAAGGCAACCAGCAGTACTTTTTCCCCGGCCTGGACCCAGGAACAAGTTTCCGGGCTTATCAATAATTTACTGGCTTATTTGAAAAACACCAGTGATGAACTGGATCTGCGTATAGACTTTAGAACACAGAAGTCGCAGTTGATTTCCCAGATGCTGCCTGTTCTTCCTCAGTCGGCAGAGGATGACATCATCAACCATGTAATAATGTTGAATATAGCTGATAATCTGAGCAAATCGGCAGGCATTCCAGACTACGTGGATTTACAGTATACTTCTCTTATAACTGACAGCGGTGTCTTATCATATATTGACTCAGCACGCACTTATTATCCATACAGCAAGTATCTTCCCTTTCTGCTGTTCGCTATACTCTTTTCTTCCATGCTGTTTCTATTTAAGCTATCAGACTGTTTAAAAAATACCGGATATGCACTGGCAGCGTCCGGTCTGGCAGTTATTGTATTCGTATCATATATCAGTGGAGTACTTGATAACAGCATCACTGCGCAGCTTTCTTCCTATGATGAACTGCTGGCCATAACTGGCAATAATCCAAAGATTCTGGCATCTATATTCAAAAACTCTATTTTGACTGTCACTAATAGAATCGCGATAGTTTTTTGCCTGGCGGGTATAATTCTCTTTATAGTCAGCAGCTTAGCAAGTAAAATAAAGGGGACATCCAGAAATATATCTCAGCATAGTTGATAATATAATGGTCGCACTTTAATCTCCCACCTCAAATTCAGCATGGACCACCGGACTGAATACCATCTGAGCTACTTTTTGCCCCGGAGATAAACGAACCGGTTTGTCGCTTACATTTAAAAGCAGCAGGTGCAGTTCCGCAGTATGGTCTGAATCTACCGTACCAGGAGCATTGGCAACTACTATACCTTTTCGTGCCATACCTGCTCTGCTTCTAATCTGTGCTTCAAAGCCATCTGGTATTTTAACCGCAAATCCCACCGGTATATTTTTCACCTCATGGGGATATAACACGATGTCTCCTCTCAGGGGCAGGCTTATATCACATCCGGCAGCAGAAGCTGTTTCATATGCTGGCAACTGTGCGCCTGCTTCCAACTGTCTAAATTTTACATTAATCTTATCCATATCACGCCTCCTCATAAGCTTAATTTAAACTCTTTTTATTATATCAGTACTTATAGATATTTATCATTTATTTCTCTGTTAAGCATTTTTCTCTTTATTATCAATCCCATATTATATAACTGTCTCGTTTAATTCTTCTTCCAGTACCATGTCAAAATAAGCAGCCAACTCAGGATCAAAGACAATACCCGTATTACTTCTTATCTCCGCCAGGGCTTCGCTGGACGATAAATTCCTTCGATACGGGCGGTAGGAGGTCATGGCATCGTAGCTGTCTGCAATTCTTATTATTCTCGAAATCACCGGTATATTATCCCCGGCCAGGCCATCCGGGTAACCTGAACCATCGTAATTCTCATGATGATGACGAATTATAGGTGCTATCGGCCTCAGTTTGGCAAGAGGCTTGACCATATCGCTTCCCCATATGGGATGCTGTTTCATAACCAACCACTCTTCTTCATTCAGGCTGGATGGTTTGTTTAAAATATCCCGGTCTATCTCTATCTTACCTATATCATGCAGGAAGGATGCATAATCAACCCACCTGATCTCTTCTTCACTTAAACCAATTTTCTCGGCTATTTTATGTGCATAGTAAGTAACCCTCTCTGAATGTCCATAAGTATATCTATCTTTAGCATTAATTACCGACACCAAAGTACGGATGGAATTTAAAATTTCCCTTTCGTCGTTGGTGATTTCCATATTGTCAAAAACGGAAAAATACAATTCTACATTATGCCGGCTAAGACTCCTTGATTTATATAAGGCCTGCTCAGCATGCCCCTGCAGTTCCTTGCTGTTACTGGCATGCTGGGGATATATGGCAATGCCGCAGGAAACAGTTATTCTGCCTTCCGGCTGATATTTTTCACCATAGAAGTGATAATTATATATTTTACTAATAATTTTTTCAGCAACCTCGATCGCAGCGCCCTGATCATATCCCTGCAGTACCATAGCAAACTGACCTCCCGCATAGCGGGCTGCACAAGCATTTTCCGGACTCAATTCATGCAAAAATCCTGCAATAGTCTGCAGAAGCTTATCTCCCATCAGATGACCGAAACTGTCATTGTAATATTTAAAATAGTCTATATCCAATAAGATCAGCGCCAGCGGTTTCTGAGGGTCCGGCTGGTGAAAATATTCCTGCAGTCTATCCTGAAAGTATCGGTGACTGTATAATCCGGTTAACAAGTCAGTGTTGGCCAGTTTTATTAAATATCCTCTCCGTTCCTTTTCCGAATCGGTTTGGGAGCCAATGAACCAGCCTACCACAAACACAATGCTCAGGAATATCAGGTGGGATTCAAAAATTCCATAAATCATCTTACCCTGTTCAAAATAGCTGAATAAAAACAAGATCACCCCACACATGGCAGCCATAATAAGACCCAATAGCTGACCACCAATGGATGCCGCAATTATAACTGGCATGAGCAACATGATTTCGGGATAAGCTATACTGCTATTCTGGCTCAAATAAAATACAAC